>NZ_JABWNC020000070.1:0-888 GCF_013368855.2 Escherichia sp. 93.0816
CCGCCTTACGCAGGCTGAGGCGCTCCGTCTGCATCACCCAGTCCAGCACCGAACCGCCTGCGTTACAGCCGAAGCAGTGATAAAGATTCTTCTCCGGGCTGATCACACAGGACGGCGTTTTCTCGTCATGGAACGGGCACAGCGTGGTGAAGTCTTTCCCTTTCTTAACCAGTTGTCGCCCCTGCGCCTGAACCACGGCGA
Organism: Escherichia sp. 93.0816; assembly: GCF_013368855.2. Lineage (NCBI taxonomy): Bacteria > Pseudomonadati > Pseudomonadota > Gammaproteobacteria > Enterobacterales > Enterobacteriaceae > Escherichia > Escherichia sp. 93.0816. Next base: position 202 of record NZ_JABWNC020000070.1, read on the forward strand.
CTAAGGAGACGGCGGCTTTCAGGTGCTGCAACTCTGCTTCCGGGATGCGGGCCATAACGGGAACTCCTGTAAAAACCTGTCAATAGACTTAGGGTAAAAATAACTCTGTTGCAGAGTACTCTATATTAGGGTATTGTCAACCAAGTTATTTAAAACAGGGAGTAACATCATGGCAGTGTTAACGACAGGACAGCTACAGCAGGCCATGAACACCAAAGACGAACAGTTTTTTAAGCAGCTTGGCGCACGGATCGCACAGGCACGTAAGGAACAGCAACTGACACAGACGCAACTGGCAGAACAGTTAGGGATTGCACAGCAGACGATGGCGCATTACGAAGGCGGGAAGCTCAAGGTTTCGGCGGCGCTGTTACCACAACTGGCACAGATCCTGAACCTGTCGCTGGATGAACTGCTCGGATTGCCAGCACCACGCAGAAGCAGCAAGCGCGGCCCGGCGTCACGGCTGGAACAGCAGATCGAGATCATCAGCCAGTTACCGCGAACGAAGCAGAAGCTGGTTTCTGAGATTTTAGATAACGTGATAGGAAAAACGCAGTAATAACACTGAGATAGCGCGATGATTAAGGGCTGCCACCCTTAACCACCGCTCACCACAAGCAACTAACTGAGGTAGTTAATCATGGCTGAACACGATATTACGCCAGAAGTCACCATTTCCAAAAC
>NZ_JABWNC020000071.1:0-790 GCF_013368855.2 Escherichia sp. 93.0816
ACGAATGAAAATGCAAAAACTAGCCTTTTTCCGCGCCGCTCCCGCCCCGTGGCAGGCCACCTCACCGGGAGGACCCACCCAAAAAAGGCGACTGTCACTATTGTTTATGCTCCATGAGCGACAAAACCGCCCGCAGGCGGTTTTACATAAAACGTTTTGTATCAGCGACCAATCACCACAATCTGGCCGCCATCCCCTTCATCTGCTGTGCTGATCTCTTGCGAAATCACCCGCGACCCGACGCGCATTTCACCGTACAGAACAGGCATAACATTGCCCTGGGCAACCATGTTATCCAGAGAGGAGAAATAGGTGTTCTGCTTACCGTTATCCGTGGTGCTGGCTGTTGCTGTGCTGGCTTTCGGTGCCAGCATCTGTGCAACACCACCAAGTGTCATCGCCGCCCCCATTGAAAAGAGAATGTCACTGAAAGCGATACTGATTCCTGGCATCCAGATTGCCGTAGCAATCAGCGCCGCACCAAGCACCGCCTGAAACACGCCGCCACTTTTGGCACCAGCCAGACGCGGTACGATGTGGATCACGGCACCATTTTCCAGCGGTTCATTAAGACGGGCTGATAATTCGTTTTCGCCTGTATCACGCCCGGCAATACGCACCTGATACCAACCATCGCTCAGTTTCTGACGAAACGCTGGGATCTGCATGGCCAGCGCCCGGATGGCTTCGGCCCCCGTTTTCACATGAAGATCGATGCGGCGGCCAAATCGTTGTAAATCCCCGTAAAGGCAGATGCGTGCCATGCCCGGTGACGCCAGAGGGAGTGTGT
>NZ_JABWNC020000072.1:0-785 GCF_013368855.2 Escherichia sp. 93.0816
TATGCTTATGCGCCTAATCCGTTAAGCTGGATCGATCCGCTGGGGCTAAGTGGTGATAAGGTTAATGTCTATAAAGATGCTCCTTATCATGGTACAACTGATAATTCAGTAAAAAGTCGTGCCCCTACAAATGGTCAAGGCGCTTTAGATAATTCTGTTCAAGTAAAACCCACATCACCTAGACGTGTTGGTGTAGACACTGCTAACAATGAAATCGTGGTATTAGATAAAACTCGTTCTTTGTCAGATAGTGTGGATGAGTACCATGGTCATGTACGTGAGTGGGATGCTCTTGATAATAAACAGCAATCCGCCCTGATTAAGGCGGGTAAGACTACGAGAAAAGGAAGGATTTGTGAATAATAAAGATAAATTTCATCTTGAAAAACTGCTTAATTCTGAAGATGAAAAGCAAGTAGCTGAGACACTCCTTTATATAGCTTACAATGTTAAAGATATTTCATGGTCTGAAGAAGTATTCATGAGGATGGCCAGTAATTCCAATGACGATATATGTGGGCTTGCTTTAACTTGCATTGGGCACTTGGCAAGAATAAATGGTAAAATAGATAAAGGGAAAGTTATTCCATTTCTAAAAGAGAAAATGGAAAATTCAAGTAAGGTAATATCATCAAGAGCTGAAGATGCGCTTGATGATATTAATGTTTTCACTTAGATTGTTGTATTTATAATGGGGAAACCGTACTAAGTTACGACCCGAACATCTGGTATGAACGGGGAAATGGTTAGATTTGCGGTGATGATCCGATAGGGCTGGCGGGGGG
>NZ_JABWNC020000073.1:0-775 GCF_013368855.2 Escherichia sp. 93.0816
CAAGACACTCGTCGCGCAGCAGATCCAGCGCCGCCTCCCGATCTTCCGGCGTCATTTCCGGAGCGGCGTTCGCAGGCTCCGGTGTGGCCTGCCAGTGCTCCAGCGCCAGCAGCACCTTTCCTAACGAGCGACGCAGCTCCCCCTCTGCCAGACCAAGCTCTGCCGCTGCGGCCCGTGCATAACCACCGCGCGAACGGGCGCTCATCATGTCCACCGCATCCGCGAACACCACGCCGCTTTCCGTGTCCAGCACCTGCGCATTGACTTTCATCGCCGCCGCGTTCGGTTTGCGGCTTACGCCCCGGATCGTCCAGCGTTCGCCCGGTAAGGCTACCACCAGTTCGCCATCGGCCAGGGTTTCCACGCTGACGCCCGGTGCCGGGGCGCTGACTGCCGGAAGCGCGGCGACATCAGCAGCTAAAGCGGTAAGGTGTGCAGGCTCCGCGCTGGTCTGCGGCGCGATACTCTCCGCGTCGGCCAGGTCACTCATGGGCACCGCGCCATCCAGCAACACACTGAACGCCTGTTCCGGCTCTGCCACCTGGCACAGATAACCGTTCGCATCCATGCCCGCCGGGAACAGTACGCGGAACGTGGCGATCCCGTCAGCGGCTAAGGAAGAAGCCAGTTTCACCGCCGCCTCATTGCCCGCCGGATCGTTGTCGTAGGCGATCAGCACCTGCCTGACGCCGTGCGCCCGGAACGCCTGGTGCATCTCACCGGTGAAGCCGTTCACCCCGTAAGCCGCCGTGACGTTACGGACCCCGGCGACCCA
>NZ_JABWNC020000074.1:0-623 GCF_013368855.2 Escherichia sp. 93.0816
ACGTGACGGGCGGCAAAGTGGCATTAAAAGAGATATTTCATGCCCAGCATTCCCTGGGTATCGCTGTAACCATTGTCCCCCAACTGCTGGGCGACGTTGCCCCACAGTTGCAGACGCGGATTAAGCTGACCTTCCACCCCAACTTTTAACTCGCCGATGTTACGCGTGCCGATGATCTCATCGCTGATGCCATCCATCTTCACGCTGTAATTGCGGGAGTTATAAATCCAGTTGGTTTCCACGAAAGGCTGGAAGGAACGCTCTTTATTATCATCAATAGCATTATGACCTTGCAGGTACGCTTTCACCCCCAGACGCGTTTGCAGGTTACCTTCGGTGCTGTCCTCAACCAGAGTGCCATTGTCTTCAGTATGATTGTCTGCTTTCACATCCATCCACGTCAGTTGCATTTTGGGCTGCAACCAGTAGCTGGTGCGGGTATCTGCGCTTTCACCAAGACGGAAGGTATAACCCGCTTCAATAGCGGCGGTGATACCGTCAGAGTGATATTTTTCACTGGGCAGATACTCGCCGGAGACGGTGTTATCAAACCAGTTATAGAGCAACCAGCTATCAACATAAGTCCCTGTTTTATCTGCTTCGTTAGCGTACCAGGTGCCATA
>NZ_JABWNC020000075.1:0-593 GCF_013368855.2 Escherichia sp. 93.0816
ATTTCCACTATCGCGGAATCTAAACGTTTTCCGCTGCACGAAATGCGCGATGACATCGCATTCCAGATTATCAATGATGAATTATACCTGGATGGCAATGCCCGACAAAACCTTGCCACATTTTGTCAGACCTGGGACGACGAAAATGTTCATAAGCTGATGGATCTGTCGATCAACAAAAACTGGATCGATAAAGAAGAATATCCGCAGTCCGCAGCTATCGACCTGCGTTGTGTAAACATGGTTGCCGACCTGTGGCACGCGCCTGCGCCGAAAAACGGTCAGGCCGTTGGCACCAACACCATTGGTTCTTCCGAGGCCTGTATGCTCGGCGGGATGGCAATGAAATGGCGTTGGCGCAAACGAATGGAAGCCGCAGGTAAACCGACCGATAAACCCAACCTCGTGTGCGGGCCGGTGCAAATCTGCTGGCATAAATTTGCCCGCTACTGGGATGTGGAACTGCGCGAGATCCCTATGCGCCCGGGTCAGTTGTTTATGGACCCGAAACGCATGATTGAAGCCTGCGACGAAAACACCATCGGCGTGGTGCCGACTTTTGGTGTGACCTACACCGGTAACTATGAGTTCCC
>NZ_JABWNC020000076.1:0-591 GCF_013368855.2 Escherichia sp. 93.0816
CTGCCATTTGTCGGTATACCTCTCTCGTTTGCTCAGTTGTTCAGGAATATGGTGCGGCAGCTCGCCGCCCCACGTGTTCAAAGTACCGCCTTGTTGTCATGCTCCATTCGATTTCAGCAATCCACGATAATCGAGGGCCGCGACACCTGCATCTATGCGCACCTTCCAGGCGACACCATCAACAGTAAAGCCCACCTGCTCCTCAAGATATGGCGTATCCATACCATCAAGATAAGCGACTTCTATTGTGTCCATCCCCTTAGCTGCGGCTACATACCATTCCTTGCTATTGGCCTTATCAAGACGTGGCTCAACAATTACTTCTGCCATATCTTTCACAACGTTAATGATGCCGGGGTTCTGATTGATAGTGCCCTCATCACCAACCGGAAAGACTGATGACGATGACAGAATGGCGCGACGCGCGGCAGATTCCAGCGCGGCAGGGACCAGAACAAAAGCAGGGGTAATATTCAGTGAGTCGCCGTTAGCATCCTCCTGGAGGCGCATCAGCTTACGGGCTTCATCAAGCCCCACCATGTCCATATCCTTCGCAATAAGATTTTTATGATCGGCATGGAATAACGCTTT
>NZ_JABWNC020000077.1:0-585 GCF_013368855.2 Escherichia sp. 93.0816
TGACTGTCCACGACACTATACCCAAAAGAAAGCGGCTTATCGGTCAGTTTCACCTGTTTTAACGAAAACCCGCCAGTGCAGACTGGCGGGTCTTTGCTTTTGGAGCAGGCGGAAAGATGAATGACTGTCCACGACGTTATACCCAAAAGAAAGCGGCTTATCGGTCAGTTTCACCTGTTTTAGCGAAAACCCGCCAGTGCAGACTGGCGGGTTTTTGCTTTTGGAGCGAGCGGTAAGATGAATGACTGTCCACGACGCTATACCCAAAAGAAAGCGGCCTGTTGGTTCAATATAAACACTCTTTTTAGTCACCCTGTGCTCTCTTCTGATAGCTTACTTGCGAATTGCAATTATTAGTTTTGTGATCCTCAACACAAAATACTGTTCCACAACCGGAATGCGAGAATAAATCATGGAAAACGATTGCATTCACAAAATGACGTTCTGCAAAAGAGACAATAAATGACGTTAATCAATTGTTCGAGATGATCAATATCTGTATTCGAAATTTTAAAATATTGATAAAATAAATGTTCTATCTCCAACAAATGGCGAAAAAAAATGTGACGTACCGCATTATTTATC
>NZ_JABWNC020000078.1:0-514 GCF_013368855.2 Escherichia sp. 93.0816
GATACTTCATTTAACTTCTGCATTTCGTTACCTTTTATCTCTTGAGTATCAGGCAGGCTATTTCTGATATCCATTAGGTTTTTAGCATAATGACTGGGCAATATTTTTATTTCAGATGCATTTGGTACACTGCTTCCATAGTTGTAATCCCTTTCCTCCTCACCCAAAGAAAGAAAGTCCGCGACTTTCTGTTGGTTTATCTGCCATGAGTCAACCAAATGAAAATCACTAGACATATGCTGCATAACATTTTCATATTCGCGCCTGGACTGCACCCAACGCAAACACAATAAAACAGCCTTTTTTTTAGCGCAATGTAAAGTATTTTCAATGATTACAGGTATGGTCAGCAAAGGTAAAAATTTATACCACCCGTTATCACCAACGACCATAAGGGTATTTTTTGTTTTTTATAAATCGTAAAATATCTTCATCATAACCATAGCTAAAATCGCTTTTTGTCACCCCTTTACACATATCCAGATCTTTTCCTGAAGCTGTTATTATTCTTGTG
>NZ_JABWNC020000079.1:0-506 GCF_013368855.2 Escherichia sp. 93.0816
AAGCCCCAAAATCTGGGTGTTACTCTTACTACCCAAACTACGGGTAGTTTCCGTAATTTCATGGTCGAGTTGCAGATCTGCAACTCACCCACCAGCCAACGCACTTTTGCGCTATCGGGAATATCAGCAAGTTAGCACAGAAATAACTCAGGCAGATACAAAACTCAATTTTGAGGTTTGCTTATTATTCAGTTGGTTAACATCCCTCAAAACTGAGGACTGTACCCAAAGCTATTTTTATAGCTCCGGCCTCAGCCGTTGGCTGTTCCCGAAAATATCAGTCAGTTACGTTAACCGCTAATTTCTGCCTTTGGTGTGAATACTGTCGCTTTAACCTACGGTAATTGTTCTGCCTCGGTGCGTGTCACCGCCGTAACCGCGCCAGTAAACCCCACAGATTCGTGGTTTTCCTGAATATCAGGAATCTACCGCTGCAACCGTTCCGGCTTCTTCCACTGGTAAGTATTTTTCGCGCTCTCCCTCCGTTGTTGAGAACGGCGACGGTA
>NZ_JABWNC020000007.1:0-198315 GCF_013368855.2 Escherichia sp. 93.0816
ACTACAAAGCCTCCCTGAAATATCTCAGCGATCACCCGAAACTGCAGGGTATTGCCCATCAAAATAGCTTTAAACATACCTGATAACAGGATGCTATAAGGAACCTCCGCTCCGGCTTGCTAGCCGGGGCTGAGAGTTCGATCAGAATATAACCCGGAAATATTGGTTTATATTCATATTGTTATTAAGTGGTATAAAGTATGAATGTTTATAAATTATAATGACATAGGTGAAATATCACCCTGAGGTATTATTCGCCTGATATTCATTATCTTGCATTTTTATCTAAGCATTTTTTGTATTATAAATACCATAATGCTGCGCAATTTATCCCACTCATTATCCTTTTTCTCACCGCTTCGTTTAAATTTATATGCCAGTAAATTTGACTTAGATATAACGCGTGCTACATTAATAAACAGTAATATGTTTATGTTATATTAAGTCAACTATGCAATCACAACATGGCACTTGTCTCATTGCGTACGCAAGACATAAATATATTCTCACCATGGCTAATGGTGAATATCGCTATTTGAATGGCGGCGATTTGGTCTGCGCGGATGCAAGTCAGGTTTTAGTTTCTAACTCCTTAGAAAATTTAGTATTTGTCACGAAGGAAACGCTTTCATTATTTCTCCAGATGCTCAAGGAGGAGGCATTAATTTTCCATGCTCATAAAAAAGCACCTTCGTTAATTATTCACCACTGCGCCAAAGAAATTCCAGTTTTTCAGGAAGTTGCACAACTCTCGCAGCAACATAATCTCCGCTATGGTGAGGTATTGCGCAAAAGAGCATTAATATTTGCATTATTGTCCGTTTTTCTTGAGGATGAGCAGTTTATACCGCTACTTGTGAACATATTACATCCCAATATGCGCACGCGAGTTTGTACAGTTATCAACAATAATATCGCTCATCAATGGACACTATCACAGATCGCCAACGAGTTACTGATGAGTCAGAGTCTGTTAAAGAAAAAATTGCGTGAAGAAGATACGTCTTATTCACAACTGCTCACCGAATGTAGAATGCAGCGTGCATTACAACTTGTTGTAATGCCTGGTATTCCAATAAAACGTGTAGCAATGTCCTGTGGCTATAACAGCATGTCATATTTTATTTACGTTTTTCGAAATTATTATGGGATGACACCCACTGAGTATCAGGAACAAATAGCACAAGGAAGATTCAATGGCGACTCAATGACAAGGCTTGTTACAGAAGAAAATTTTATAGTTCGGCTGTAAGAATAAGATTACAAAGTCTGCCCGAACATAAAAAAAACCCGGCATAGGGGACCGGGAAGAGGATAGTCTGCCGTCTCCAGACTAATAAACCGTTATAACACTCCCTGTTGGCACGGGAAACTTTTGTGCTCTCAGTAAGTTAAATATAACGTTTGCTGGAGATAAGATCAGCCAAATTTTTATAAACATAGGCTATACGATTTTTAAAAATATATTTTTATTGTATTTACTTACTTCCAATTAACTGTTATGCAAATTTGCGTAATAGGTAAATTATGATCCTACTAAATATGGCAGTTTTAGCCCTGAGGAACAGTCAGGCATCATTTCATCAGTATACTGAAATTGAAATAATCGCAGTAATGGAATATAAGGGATAGTCATGGCTCATGTTTGCACGGTGATCCTCGCCTGCCGTTCGTTCGATATTTATCATGAACAGCAAAAAATATCGTTGAACAAAGAGAGTATTCTACTACTGGAGAAAAGTTTGGCAGACGATTTTTCGTTTTGTTCACATGATACGCGACGTCTGGATATCGATGAGCTGACGGTTTGTCATTACTTACAAAATATTCGTCAGGCACCACATAATTTGGGGCTACATAACAAAAATCGTTTATTAATTAACCCAGAGCCGCCCATGCCTCTGGTGATAGCGATTTTTGATAGTTTTGCTAAATCCGCTGTAAATTCTCCGATATTGAGCAATATGCTCTATCTTTCCTGCTTATCAATGTTTTCTCATAAGAAAGAGTTTATACCTTTACTTTTTAACAGTATCAGCACTGTATCGGGGAAAGTTGAACGTATTATTAGCTTTGATATAGCCAGACGCTGGTATCTGCGTGATATCGCAGAAACAATGTATACCAGTGAGAGCTTAATCAAAAAAAAGTTGCAGGAAGAAAATACTTGCTTCAGTAAAATATTACTCGCCTCGAGGATGTCGATGGCCAGAAGACTACTTGAGTTACGGCAAGTTCCTCTACATACCATTGCTGAAAAATGTGGGTATAGCAGTACGTCGTACTTTATAAATACATTTCGACAATATTATGGCATCACACCACATCAGTTTGCACAGCATTCGCCGGGAACCTTCTCCTGATTTTGGGTATTGGTCAGGATCTCACACTCGCTGCATGTAAAACTCTTTCCTGATTATCTCTGCCGGAACCAACGGCAAGTTCTCTTTGGCAGTTCGCAAACGGGTATTAGTATTTTCAGGAGGAAAAGACGCGGCATGTTTGGGATTATTAAGCTAACAATTCATATAATTACGGGAATGCTGGTCTGTATTGTGCTGTTCAAATTGATGACCAATGGCTGGAGTGGTTTCTACTTTCACTGCTGTTTGTTAAGTCTGGTATTCCTCACGATTAGCTGGTTGTTGAGTAGTGAGTGGTTGCGAGGAAAGAGTAAGGCCGAACGCTCATGTTCAACCTTACTCTCATTCATACGTTACGCTTTTTTAAAGCGGGCAAAGAGATGTTCCACAACGACAAAAAAGACGGGAACGAAGTAAATTGCCAGCACCGTTGCTGCAAACATCCCCCCCATAACGCCTGTACCTACCGCGTTTTGTGCGCCGGAACCAGCGCCATGACTGATAACCAGCGGCAGTACGCCGAGAATAAAGGCCAGAGAGGTCATGAGGATTGGGCGTAAACGCATCCGCGCCGCTTCGATAATCGCTTCTACCGGTGTTTTGCCTTCTTTCTGCATCATCTCAACCGCAAATTCGACGATCAGGATGGCGTTCTTGGCGGAAAGCCCGATGGTGGTCAGCAAACCAACCTGGAAGTAGACGTCATTGCTTAAGCCGCGCAGGTCAGTTGCCAGTAGTGCACCAATGACACCCAACGGTACAACTAACATCACCGAGAACGGAATTGACCAGCTTTCATAAAGCGCGGCGAGGGCGAGGAACACCACGACCAGTGAAATGGCATACAGTGCGGGAGCCTGGTTGGATGATAACGCTTCCTGATATGACAGCCCGGTCCAGGAGTAGCCGACGCCCGCCGGAAGTTTAGCGACCAGATCCGCCATAAATTTCATCGCGTCACCGGTACTTTTCCCGGCAGCGGCTTCCCCTAAAATCTCCATCGCCGGAATGCCGTTGTAACGTTCCAGTCGCGGCGAACCGTAGGTCCATTCTGTTGAAGAATAGGCAGAAAGCGGCGCCATCGTGCCAGAGGCGTTGCGTACATACCATTGGTTGATGTTGTCCGGCAGCATACGGAACGGAGTTCCGGCCTGGACATACACTTTTTTCACACGCCCCTGATTGAGGAAGTCGTTGACGTAGCTACTGCCGAAGGCGGTAGAGAGGGTCTGGTTGATATCAGACAGTTCCACGCCCATCGCTTCGGCTTTTGCGGCGTTGACGTTCACTTTGAACATCGGCGTATCTTCCAGGCCGTTCGGGCGAACCGCTGTTACCTGATCGGGTGATTGTGCTGCCAGCGACAACAACTCGTTTCTCGCCTGGGTCAGCTTTTCGTGCCCCAGGTTGCCGTTGTCCAGCAGTTCCATATCAAAACCTGATGCTGTACCCAGCTCCGCTACCGCAGGTAAGTTGAACGGGAAAATCATCGCTTTATTGATACTGCTCAGAGCCACCATTGCCCGCTGAATGATTGCGGTCACCGAGTTTTCCTCGCCGACGCGTTCAGACCACGGCTTGAGGCTGATAAACGCCAGACCGTTGTTTTGCCCCTGGCCGCTGAAGCCAAAGCCACCAACGGTAAACACCGACTGGACATTATTTTTCTCTTTTGTCAGATAGTAATCAGTCACCTGTTGCAGCACTTTCGTGGTGTTAACCATGGTGGAACCTGACGGTAACTGCGCGGTGGTCATAAAGACCCCCTGATCCTCTTCCGGTAAGAAAGAGGTCGGTGTACGCAGGAACAGTACCGCCATCCCGGCACAAATCAGTAGGTAAACCACCATATAGCGACCAGTGCAACGCAGCAGTGAGCGGGTGCTGTCGGTATAGTGCTGAGTCGATTTTTCAAACAGATGGTTGAAGCGTTCGAACAAGGCGTTCGGTTTGTGACCACCTTCCGGTGCGGCTTTCAGAATGGTGGCGCAAAGTGCCGGAGTCAGGCTCATCGCCACAAACACCGAAAGTAACATGGATGAAATCAGCGTAATGGAGAACTGGCGATAAATTTCCCCGGTCGCGCCGCTCATAAAGGCCATTGGCATAAATACGGCGGACAGAACAACGGCAATCCCGACCAACGCACGCTGGATTTGTCCCATCGATTTATGCGTTGCTTCCTGCGGTGGCAGTTTATCTTCCGCTATCACGCGCTCGACATTTTCCACCACCACGATGGCGTCATCCACCAGAAGCCCTATAGCTAACACCATCCCGAACATGGTGAGGGTGTTGATGGTAAAACCGACCGCCGACAAAATCGCGAACGTACCGAGAATAACCACCGGCACGGCGATAGTCGGGATAATCGTAGCGCGAATGTTTTGTAAAAACAGGTACATGACCAGGAAGACGAGGATGATTGCCTCAACCAGCGTTTTGAAAACTTCCTGAATTGAAATTTGGATAAACGGCGTAGTGTCGTAAGGATAAACCGTCTTCAGGCTGGCGGGGAAATAGGCTGATAAGCGGTTGAGCTCTGCTTTTACTGCCCGCGAGGTATCGAGCGCGTTTGCCCCGGTAGCCAGTTTGATGGCGATACCGGCGGCAGGTTTGCCGTTATAGCGCGCCACGGTGGAATAATCTTCCGCCCCCAGCTCGACGCGAGCAACGTCGCGCAGCAATACTTGCGAACCATCTTGCTGAACTTTCAGCAGGATTTTGCCAAATTCTTCCGGCGTTTGTAGACGCGTCTGCACAATGATTGAAGCGTTCAGTTGCTGGTCTGCCGCCTGTGGCATCCCCCCCAGTTGACCGCCAGAAATCTGGTTGTTTTGTACTTTGATTTGGGAAATAACATCAGAAGGAACGAGATTGTATTTATTGAGTTTTTGCGGGTCCAGCCAGATACGCATGGCGTACTCTGAACCAAAGAGCTGTACGCTACCGACACCTGCGGTACGGCTGAGTGGATCTTTAATATTAGAAGCCACATAGTCCGCGATGTCGTACTGGTTGAGGCTGCCGTTATCAGAGATGAACGCCGCCACCATCAGAATATTGCTGCTCGATTTATTGACGCTAATTCCTTGTTGCTGTACCGCTTCGGGGAGCGATGGCATGGCGAGTTGCAGTTTATTTTGTACCTGAACCTGCGCGATATCGGGCGATGTTCCCGTCTCAAAGGTCAGGGTGATGGATGCATTACCTGCTGCATCGCTGGTTGATGACATATACATCAGGCCATCAAGCCCATTCATATTTTGCTCAATCACCTGAGTGACTGAGTCTTCTACCGTTTGCGCATCAGCGCCCGGATAGGTGGCGCTGACGGTGATGGTCGGCGGCGCAATCTGCGGATACTGCGCAACCGGTAAGTTCATGATCGCCAGACCGCCTGCGAGCATCAAAATAATGGCAAGTACCCAGGCAAAAACCGGGCGATCAATAAAATAGTTAGCCATGAAAGTCCCCTTAAGCCTGCAACGTTATTGTTTCGATTCGGTGCTGGCGTTTTCCTGGCTGGAGGAAATTGCGCGTGCCTTGATACCCGGATGTATGCGTTGCAAACCGGAAACGATCACCCGATCGCCAGCCTGCAAACCAGAGGTAACAACCCACTGGTTTCCGATAGCTTTGGTCGCGTCAATTTCGCGTAACTGCACGACATCGTCTTTATCCAGAATGAGCGCCGTCGCTTTACCCTGAGCGTTGTGGGTAACGCCTTCCTGCGGCACCAGTAACACATTCTGGCGGCTACCTTCATCCACTAATGCTGTGACGTACATGCCTGGCAGTAAGTCACCATTTGGATTGGGGAAAATCGCGCGCAACGTGACGGAACCCGTGGTTTCATCTACTGTCGGGTCGGAAAATTTCAGCGTGCCGGTCTGGCTGTAACGTTTGCCATTTTCCAGATTAAGCTGCACAGGCGTACTGCCCTGAACCTGCTTGATCTGCCCACTGGCGACTTCCTCTTTCATGCGCAAAAAATCTTGTACCGACTGGGTGAGATCGACATAAATCGGGTCAAGACGCTGCACGGTAACCAGGGAATCCGCTTGATTAGCGGTAACTAATGCGCCGACGGTAACCGACGATTTTCCGCTGACGCCCGTAATCGGCGAGGTGACATTCGCGTATTGCAGATTGATCGTCGCCTGCTCAACAGCCGCTTTAGCGACGGTGACATTGGCTTCTGCTTCATTCAGTTGGGTGCGCGCGGTGTCGTAATCCTGACGGCTAACGTAGTTGGTCCTCAGCAACGATGCCTGGCGGTTAAAGGTGATGCGGGCATTGCTGGCGGTGGAGAGAGCTTTCGCCAGCGAACCTTTGGCAGAGTTCAGCTCTGCCTGTAAAGGTGCAGGATCAATCTGATACAGCGAGTCGCCCTGGTTAACTTTATCGCCTTCGATAAAGTTGCGTTTAATGATAATGCCGCCCACCTGGGGGCGTATCTCAGCAACTTCATAAGGAACTGTTCTGCCGGGCAGTTCGCTCATCACATTGACCGAACCGGGAGAGAGTGTCACCACACCCACTTCAGGTGTCATGGCGGCGGCATTTTCCGTCGATTTGTCATCGCAGGCGGTGAGCATCGCGCCGCAGAATAACAACGGTATTAACAGTATTCTTTTTCTGTTCATTTTAGTCCCTGAAAACTCGTGAGAAATAACGGTTCTTTGAATTACGCGTGGGGTGAGGTATGAGGGATTTACAGACCAGCGGCATAATGCAAGTCATGAGGTTGTAAGCCAGCGAGGAAGCATGTAGGCAGAGTGACCAATATTGTGACGTTAATGGCAAAAAAAATGTTGCCGTTCTGCCGACAGTCTCTGTCTGCATCCGGGCAACGAAGGTTTCTACTGGTGGATACATAAACCAGGGGAATAAGTTCGTTTTCGCTTCTCCTTGGGTTATCACCGGGAGTAATGGAGTCAGCATTTGCATCCCTCGTCATGCCAGCCATTAATTTCAGACAATTATCGCTGGGTCACTTCGGCGCCTTATTAAAAATAAGAAGAAATTCCCAGAGTCACGATGTCGCTCATACGTCTCAGTTTCAGCTTGTACATGATATTGAATTTCTGGATCTTTAACGTTTGCTGCGAAATATTCAGTGTTGATGTGATATTACTTTCATTTTTGTTTTTCAGAATCAGTTGCATAATTTTGAATTGATTATGCGAGAAACATAATTGAGAATTCTTATGGGGTAAGTGTTTTCCATAAGTAATATCAATCAGGTTTTTAATACTTTCTTTGCGGCTGATAAAATAAATAGGCGACTGACTTTTCAGTTTACTGATGTGATAAGGTGCCAGAACAATGATTCTTTCGGCATCTAATTTCTCAAGAAACTTAATAGCTTCTTCATCAAGGATATGATTATGATAGGTATCAATGATCACCTTGAATGGTTTGTTGCCTATGCTTTTGAGCTCTGACAGGGAATTGATTTTTATCATTTCGTGATTATCTTTCAACTGCAAAAAGCCCTGTAAAAGAAAAGAATCCTTCGTCATGAGAAAAATCATAACTTGCTCCTTAGCCGTTATCGTTTCGAACATGCTGTCCTTTTCATTATTTACATCCATGTCCGAATATGGTGTTCAATATAGTAAACGCCTATAAGAACCTTGCCCTTCGTGAACTAATACGTCTATTAACACTAATCAAAACTTCAGATTTAGCCATCATCTGGTCCATATATTGATCCTAGGTAAGATTCCTGGTTGTTATTGATTTGTAATTAATAAACAAAACATTAACACGCTGCGGACTTCTACCCAAGAATAAGTTATAAATAATCCATTTGTGATCTCTGAAGAATATTACTAAAGTTAAAGCGTAATCCGATTTAAATATTGAGTCTCCTTGTTTCTATTTAAGCTGGCAATTGGATTGCCAGCTTTCTTTTAGTGCATTGATAGTGAAAAAATAAACTCTGGAATATTTGTTTATCTACCCATAGCATCGATGTTTATGGAACCCTCAGTTCACTTTCTCACAGCACTTCTAAAACATTAAACCTGACAACGAAAAATATCAGCCATGATAATGTTTGAAATGGCTAATTCGCCGTGAAATAAATAAAAAATACAAAAATTTCAGATAGTTGATTTAATCGCTGTGCGCGATTTATTTCAACGATAGTACGTGTTTTATCAAAGTAGCTATGCGGTGGTGTGGGTATTAGCCACCTCATAATCATTGTGCGTGACTATGAGGCAGGCTAAAAAATAGAGCGGAGATACGTCGGCTAGTTATTATTTTTTAACGAACAAACTAGCAAAACTGAACAGGCTGGCGGCGCTAAATATGAGTTCGATCCCTACCAGGGTAGATACCAATGTCACTGAAACCATCGGTGTTGCGCCAAGGAATATCCAGGCAATGACGATATCCAGCACACCAATAACGAGTTGTAGCCAGCTACCTTTCATTGAACGCTGACGATACCAGCTCATCAGGCGAATAACCCCTGCGACGCAGAACAGACCCGCAATAAACGCTGCAATGGCGAAAATCCCTAGTTCCGGTGCACGGATAAAGAAATAGCCGATCAATAAATAGGCTACTGCCACGAGGAACCCCGATAATACAGGCCAGAAATTATGACTGCGGTTGCTGAATAATCCAACAATAAGTGCAATGCCCGAGCAGATTAATAATACGCCAACTACCGTGCTTAGAATATCACCAGAAACAAACGGGAAACTGATACACAGTAAACCGACGATGAACAGCAGTACTGCAATAAACTGGATCGCTCTGCGATGCTTCTTAAGCATATCCAGATCAAACTTCAAAATTGTTGCCTTATCTATATATAACATAGGACCACCCTATAAATTTAAGAAGGAAAACCCCTGCTATCAATCTATGCCAAAAATGCATCTGAGAATGCAGTTGATTTAATAAAAATTTCCTAATTACCGTGCTTGATGACCGTGTAACTTGTTGTATTAGAATAAAAATATCTGATTTTGATATTTTGTCTCAACATGACATACCCAGAAAACCAGGTTATAACCTCAATGTCGAAATTGATTCGTGACGGCTCTTTCACTTTATAGTTGAGGATATTACGATGAAAAAAGTATTAGGCGTTATTCTTGGTGGGCTGCTTCTTCTACCTGTAGTGAGCAATGCAGCAGATGCGCAAAAAGCAGCTGACAATAAAAAACCTGTCAACTCCTGGACCTGTGAAGACTTCCTGGCTGTAGACGAATCCTTCCAGCCGACTGCTGTCGGTTTTGCTGAAGCTCTGAATAATAAAGACAAACCGGAAGATGCGGTTTTAGATGTTCAGGGTATTGCAACCGTAACCCCTGCGATCGTTCAGGCTTGTACCCAGGATAAAAAAGCCAGCTTTAAAGATAAAGTTAAAGGCGAATGGGACAAAATTAAGAAAGATATGTAATTACGGGAATGCGTTACATCGTATTTCCTTAAATATTGAACAGGCCGGAATATCTTGCTTATAAAGCAGGTAATCCTCCTGTTCATATATCAATTATTTATTGAATGGGTTGTAAAATGAATATTGCATCTCTACGTAAAGCCATTGTTTTCGTTGGCGCTGTAGCGGCACTGTCACTGGTTAATGCGCAATCTGCACTGGCGGCTAATGAATCGGCTAAAGATATGACTTGTCAGGAATTTATTGACCTGAATCCGAAAGCAATGACACCTGTTGCATGGTGGATGCTGCATGAAGAAACAGTTTATAAAGGTGGCGATACAGTAACCTTAAATGAAACTGACCTGACTCAGATCCCTAAAGTGATTGAATATTGTAAGAAAAATCCGCAGAAAAATTTGTATACCTTTAAAGATAAATTGGCAAATGTCCTGCCGAATTAACAGGAATAAAGCAAAAAGGAGTAGCAAGCTGAGCCATCTTGCTGCTCCTTTTTGCGTTTTTATATGACTACCGAATTTATTATTCGTTTGATCCTGGCCGCAATTGTTTGTGGTGCTATTGGCATAGAAAGGCAAATACGCGGCAAGGGTGCTGGTTTACGTACTCATGTCTTGATTGGCATGGGCAGTGCGCTGTTCATGATTGTGTCGAAATATGGTTTTGCTGATGTGCTGTCGTTGGATCATGTCGGGCTTGATCCCAGCCGTATTGCCGCTCAGGTCGTCACTGGCGTCGGATTTATCGGTGCAGGGAACATCCTCGTTCGCAATCAAAATATTGTCGGTTTAACGACCGCTGCGGATATTTGGGTAACGGCTGCCATTGGTATGGTGATTGGTAGCGGCATGTATGAACTGGGGATTTACGGTTCCGTGATGACCTTGCTGGTGCTGGAAGTCTTCCATCAATTAACCTTCCGCCTGATGAACAAAAATTACCATTTACAGCTGACATTAGTGAACGGTAATACGCTATCAATGCTCGACTGGTTTAAGCAGCAAAAAATAAAAACAGATTTAGTTTCGTTGCAGGAAAATGAAGATCATGACGTGGTTTCCATTGATATCCAGCTTCATGCCACAACGTCGATAGAAGACCTGTTGCGATTATTAAAAGGCATGGCAGGGGTGAAAGGCGTTTCAATTAGCTAATCTGTATCGTTATTTATTCGGCAGGAGTACCAGAGCGGTACTCCTGTTGGTTTTAATGATCGAGGACGATCAGTGGTGAGTGGTTGGCAGGATCTTTCAGCACGGTAATATCCGCGCCATAGAGCATTGTTAGCGCCTGTTGTGTCAATACGTCCTGCGGTTTGCCATTTGCGACAACCTTTCCTTTTTGCATCAAAACAACACGGTCAGCATAACGGGCTGCAAGATTAAGATCGTGCAATACGCAGCAGACGTTAAATTGCCGTTCGCGAACTAACTGGCGTAATAAACGAAACAGATGTTGTTGATGGTGAATATCCAGCGCCGACGTTGGTTCATCAAGAAATAACCATTTCGGTGAGGGGACTGGTTCCCAGAGTTGCACCAGCAGGCGAGCCAATTGCACACGCTGTTGTTCACCGCCGGATAATTGCCGGTAGTCGCGGTTAGCGAGTGCCTGGCAGTCGCATAACTGCATAATCTGCACCGTTTCACCACTCTGATTGCCAGTACGATGCGGATGCCGCCCCATCTGGATCACTTCCTGTACGCTGAATGGAAATGCTATATGGCTATTTTGACGCATCACGGCTCGGTGTTTCGCCAGTTCGGTGATTGACCATTCATTTAATGGCTTATTAAACAACCGGCATTCGCCGCTATCAGGTTGAAGATAGCCGGTTAGCTGGCGAAGCAGCGTGGATTTTCCCGCGCCATTAGGGCCGAGAATGGCAACAATTTCTCCGCCGGGAAAAGTCAGCGAAACATTGTCAGTCAGACGCCGTCCATGAAGGCTATAAACCAGGTTTTTGGCGCTGATCATGTGATCCTCCGGTTACGCAGAATCAACCACATAAAATAAGGGCCGCCAAGCAGACTGGTTAATAATCCCACGGGCATTTCTGCTGGCTGTACCAGCGTGCGGGCAAGCGTGTCTGCCATCAGCAATAAACAGGCGCCGGCGAGGGCAGAGCAAGGGATTAACCAGCGGTGATTTGCCCCGGTCGTCATGCGAATCAGATGCGGGATCACCAGGCCAATAAAGCCGATAATGCCGCTTACCGATACGGCAGCGCCAACCAGCAGCGAGCTAATCAACAGTAATTGCTGGCGTTTACGTTTAACGTTGACGCCGAGGTAGTGGGCTTCTTCATCACCAAGCTGGAGTAAATTTAGCGTTCCGGCAAGACAGGTTGTTGCCATAATGGCTGGCAGAATGAATGAACTGGCGACCAATAACGTCGGCCATTGCGCCTGACCGAGATTACCCATCATCCACAGTGTGAGTTGTCGTAGCTGCTGTTCATCGCCGATATAGCTCAGTACGCCGATCGCCGCACCGCACAGGGCATTGATGGCGATCCCGGCCAGTAACAATTGCATCATGCTGCCATCGCGATGGCGCTGCGTGATGAGAAAAATGACGGTACAGACCACTAAACTGCCGGCGATGGCAAATACCATTTGCTCATAGAGCACCAGCACCACCGGGAAGGAAAAGGGCAGGACAATAGCCACGCCAACCATTAATGCTGAACCGCTACTGACGCCGAGTAATCCAGGGTCAGCCATGGGGTTGCGAAAAAGCCCCTGCATAATCACCCCGGCGGTTGCCAACGCTGCGCCTACCAGCACTGCCAGTAAAACGCGAGGCAGGCGAATATTCAGCCAGATATCGCGGTATTCCTCATCAAAAAGGGCATCAAAACTGATCTTTAACGCTCCCTGACTGGCACCGAACAGCACCAGAGCAAGCAATAATAGTGATAGCCCCATAAAGACACTGGCGGAAGAAAATGAATCCTTGAGCACGCAAAACTCCATTACGACATTACGGCGCGGATATTCCGCGCCGGGAGGGGATTACGCTGGTTTCAGATCTGGTTCAATCAGACTGTAGATCTGCTTGTTGAGTGTCGGCTGACTGGCCAGTTCAGCAATATGTGCAGCGACATCGGCACGGCGGACAAAACCATGGCATTCCTGATTTTGTATCCGTAACGCTTTACCCGTTGCTGCGCCATCAAGCAGACCGCCTGGACGGAGAATGGCGTAATCAAGTTGGCTGGTTTGCAGCCAGCTTTCCGCCAGCGTTTTTTCCCGTACCGCCTGACCAAACGCGGCTTTGGCGCGATCCGATAAAAACGGCCAGCTATCTCCGCATCCCAAAGAGGTCACCAGAATCATGCGACTGATGCCGGCCTTTTCGGCCTCATCAATCACTGTTCTGTGCGCCAGATAATCCTGTGCGCCACCCATTGTTGAGATAACAAGCGCATCCGGGCCTGCCGCGCGGCAGGCCGCTGCGACCACGCTGGCATCACAGGCGTCGCCAGTAAAAACCTGCACACCTTGTTGCGCCAGTTTCGTGGCGGCATCGGCATGACGAACGACAGCAACGACCGGACGTTGTTCCGCCAGCGCCAGTGCAAGCGTTCTGGCTCCAACTCCCTTTCCGCCTGCGCCAAAGAGTAGCCACGGCGTCATCAGGCATGTTCCTTCAGAGATGCCGCCAGAGCATGGAAGGCGCTGACTTGTTCGCTCAGGAGCTGACGATGGTCATCCCTGCCGAGGAAGATTTTCAGCATGGCGCTGCCTTCCTTATTGAAAAAGAGAATAGAGGCGGTGTCCATGCCCATGAATTTACGTTCGATCAAGGCAATATGTGTGCAGTTTTCTGCTTTGATATGCCCGGACATGCCGTGCTTTCCGCGTAGGTTGAAATAGCCGTGACGATGGAAACCCGAAGGCAGTTCGCCGCTAAATTCGAGGATCACATCGGCAGTATGCACCAGCGTGGTGACGTTGCCCCATTCGCAGACGGTATCCCAGACAGTATCGAATTTATCGCCTGACACGACCGTCGGAGAGGGCAGATTTTTCACTACTTCCAGCAGTGTGGTGTTGTATTGTTCGGCGATCGCTTCCAGCGTACCGTCCGGCTCCGTTTTCAAAAATTCTTGTAACGAGACATGGCTCATAAATCACTCCTGTTATGGTTTTTCAAGCGCAATCGCTGGCGCATTAAGTACCTGAATTAGTTCATTAAGAGACTGCAAAATATTGCTTGCCCAGAAACGACCTTCATTAGTCAGCCGCAGGCAAGTTGACGCATCGCGGCTTAAGCCTTTTTGGTGCCATTGAGCCAGTAACGGCGCGAGTTTTTCGGCATGTGGCGTAAGTTCATCCAGCGGTACACGCGCTGTTTCAACACCTGACTGCAAGGTATGACGCCATTGCGCATTACGTTCGGCGTTACGCATGATCATCATCAGCGGTTTTTTGCCTGCCGCGACGGATTCATGCCAGGTCTGAAGGTTGCGTTCGTTCATCCAGGAGTAACCATTAACCGAACCGCCAGCGCCGGAACCAAAGGCCAGACAATCGGCACCCTGTTTAATCAGCAGGTTATAGAGATTACGTTCGCGTGTGGTGCGACCCCAGTGGCTGTTACTGATGCAGCGCCAACCGGCATCGTCCATGAAGTCACACCCTTGCAGATAGAGATCGCGACGTTCTGCCGGAGAGGGCACGGTAGTGCGCCCGTTTTCCACGGCTTTGCCCAGCGGCGTGTTGGGCAGGACATTGAGCGCATAGAGATCGACACCATCGAGGCCGATATCGCGGGCAATAGCTAGGTCTTCTCCCCAGGTTTGCGCATCCTGACCTGGCAGGCCGAACAGCAGGTCGCACACCACCGCAGCACGGTCGCGTTTGACCAGGCTTTCCATAAACGCAATGGCGGTCGGACCATCAGAGGTGCGTGCCATTTTCTTGCGAATTTTGCTGTTAAATGACTGAATACCAATCGAGAAACGATTTGCTCCTGCGTCAAGGCAAGCATCGATTCGGTCAGCATCAAAATTCAGTACCCGGCCTTCAATGGTGATTTCACAATCGGGTGCCAGTGGTAATTTCTCTCGTAGTGTGGTGATGATTCTGGACAAATCGCGCGCCGAGAGCGCGGAAGGTGTGCCGCCACCGAAATAGACCGCGTGGATGGGTGCGGACTGATGCAATACGCTCTCTGCCTCCAGCTCGATTTCTCGAATCAGGGCATCGGTGTAACGAGCGCACGCATCTTCGTTAAAACGATTCTGATAAAAACCACAAAACGTGCAGTGTGTCGCGCAAAAAGGAATATGCAGATAAACCAGTCGTTTACGAGGTGAAGTCGTTTGACCAATCATCTCTTGCCAGGTTTGTGCCAGTTGTTCTTTGGCGACCGGAATGGCCCCACGAAACGGCATCATGGCGCGCCTGTCTTTAAATGGCTGGTCTCCGTCTAAAGCAAAATGTGGCGTGAGATCCAGGGTGTTTTTCATGTTCATACGTCTGATTTAAATCCGTTTATTGCGGCCAAAGCTGCTGGTGTAAAGATTCAACGACATCAGCAATACGCGGGCCCATTCCCAGAATCAGGTTTTGATCAACGGTGATAATGCGCTGGTTCTTCCAGGCGGCGGTGTGGGTAATTCCGGCAATAGAACGCAGCCGATTAATATCGCCATCGACCATTTGTGAGGTGACGACAATCACTTCAGGGTTAGCCGCAATCAGCGATTCCGCGCTGTAGCTTTTGTACTGCTGGTGGGTAGCGACATTTTCTGCTCCGGCAAGCGACAGAATGGCGTCTGCGACGCTGCCTTTACCGGCAACCTGTGGCGCACTGCCGCCTGCGGAGAGAATAAACATCGCTTTAACCGGAGCTTTTTTGGCCGCCACGTTTTGCTGTACTCGCTCCAGGCGTTGGTTGATCTGTGTCACCAGCGCCTCGCCTTGTTCAGGAACCTGTAGCGTTTTTGCCAGTTGGCGAATGTTGGCGTACATCTGCTGAAGGGTGGCAGGCACACGCGGCAGGGTGACGACGTTGACTTTCTGCGCTCGTAGTTGGTCGAGCACAATTTGTGGCCCGGCATCCTGCCAGGTAATTACGCTATCCGGGCGAAGTGACAAAATGCCTTCACTGCTCAGTTGCTTCCAGTAGCCAATATGCGGCAGTTTGGTGGTTTCTGGTGGATAAGATGTCGTTTCATCGACACCAACCACGCGGTTACCAGCACCCATCGCGTAGATTAGTTCCGTCAGTGACCCTCCAGCAACCACGATACGTTCGGTCGCCGTTGCGCTAAAAGCCCAGCTAAGAGCCAGTACTGCCGTAAACAGTTTTTTCATGGGGATATGATTTACCGTGGTCTTCGCGGCAGAGGCCACGGCTGAAATACATAACGTTAGTGGGGAAAAAAGACACGGCCTGGTGGTGATCCTTGGCATCATATGAGAACTCTTATCAAATTGAGAATGATCATGATTATCATTTGAGTTATATATGAAATACCACCATCGATTCAATACACAAGGCGTTACAAGCGTATTTATTTTTGATTTTTATCAAGATGATTCGTCAGCTAACGTTATTGTTACCGACTAAATTTGAGGGCGGGAAAAAGGCGAAATACCAGCAATGTTGCGGGTTGCAGGGCAAAGAGATAGCAAAATTATTGCAGTTAACGACAAAGATTCGTTACGGCGCGGTGGGGCGAATTGTGACAAGGAGGCTGTGGTTGATGAGACATAAACAGATTTTATAACCCCCTGTTTAGTGTGTTAATAGCGGTTAAAAAAAGCTTGATCATAAAAAATTGATCGATAATAATTCTCATTATCAAGTTGACATTTAACAAAATATGATCATATGGATAATGAAACTATAACTTTTGTAAGGGATAACGCACTGCACTCTTCACTCCAGACGTGGTGTACCACCAGGCCTGATAAAGAGGGCGTGTATTTGCGCAATTGTCAGAAATACCAGGTAATTTCACGGGATATAAACGCCAATTAACTCACCTGGCTAATACTATCGCCTTGAATCGTAAATAAATTTATTTTCGCCAGCCACCCCGGTTTTTACCCAGGCAGCCAGCATTTTTTATTTTCCTCATGGAGAATCGCTATGTCACGTCCGCAATTTACCTCGTTGCGCTTGAGTTTGTTGGCTTTGGCTGTTTCCGCCAGCTTGCCGACGATTGCTTTTGCTACTGAAACCATGACTGTTACTGCAACGGGGAATGCCCGCAGTTCCTTCGAAGCGCCAATGATGGTCAGCGTTATCGACACTTCCGCCCCTGAAAACCAAACGGCCACTTCAGCCACCGATCTGCTGCGCCATGTTCCTGGGATTACTCTTGATGGTACGGGACGCACAAATGGTCAGGATGTGAATATGCGTGGCTATGATCATCGCGGCGTGCTGGTTCTTGTCGATGGTGTTCGTCAGGGAACTGATACCGGACACCTGAATGGTACTTTCCTCGATCCGGCGCTGATCAAACGTGTTGAGATTGTCCGTGGGCCTTCGGCATTACTGTATGGCAGTGGCGCGCTGGGAGGGGTTATCTCCTACGATACGGTCGATGCAAAAGATTTATTGCAGGAAGGACAAAGCAGTGGTTTTCGTGTCTTTGGCACTGGCGGCACGGGCGATCATAGCCTGGGGCTGGGCGCCAGTGCTTTTGGGCGAACTGAAAATCTGGATGGTATTGTGGCCTGGTCCAGTCGCGATCGTGGTGATTTACGCCAGAGCAATGGTGAAACCGCGCCGAATGACGAGGCTATCAACAACATGCTGGCGAAAGGAACCTGGCAAATTGATTCTGCCCAGTCTCTGAGCGGGTTAGTGCGTTATTACAATAACGACGCGCGTGAACCCAAAAATCCGCAGACCGTTGAGGCTTCTGATAGCAGCAACCCGATGGTTGATCGCTCCACGATTCAACGTGATGCGCAGCTTGCTTATAAACTCGCTCCGTTGGGCAACGACTGGTTAAATGCCGATGCAAAAGTTTACTGGTCGGAAGTCCGTATTAATGCGCAGAACACGGGGAGTTCCGGCGAGTATCGTGAACAGACAACAAAAGGTGCCAAACTGGAGAACCGTTCCACTCTGTTTGCCGACAGTTTTGCCTCTCATCTGCTGACATATGGCGGTGAGTATTATCGTCAGGAACAACATCCTGGCGGTGCGACGACGGGCTTCCCGCAAGCGAAAATCGATTTCAGCTCTGGCTGGCTGCAAGATGAGATAACCTTACGCGATCTGCCGATTACCCTGCTCGGCGGAACCCGCTATGACAGCTATCGCGGTAGCAGCGACGGTTACAAAGATGTGGATGCCGACAAATGGTCGTCTCGTGCAGGGATGACTATCAACCCGACCAACTGGCTGATGTTATTTGGTTCGTATGCGCAGGCATTCCGCGCCCCGACGATGGGCGAAATGTATAACGATTCTAAGCACTTCTCGATTGGTCGTTTCTATACCAACTATTGGGTGCCGAACCCGAATTTGCGTCCGGAAACCAACGAAACTCAGGAGTACGGCTTTGGGCTGCGTTTTGATGACCTGATGTTGTCCAATGATGCCCTGGAATTTAAAGCCAGCTACTTTGATACCAAAGCGAAGGACTACATCTCCACTACCGTCGATTTCGCAGCGGCGACGACCATGTCGTATAACGTCCCGAACGCCAAAATCTGGGGTTGGGATGTGATGACGAAATATACCACTGATCTGTTTAGCCTTGATGTGGCCTATAACCGTACCCGTGGCAAAGACACCGACACCGGTGAATATATCTCCAGCATTAATCCGGATACTGTTACCAGCACCCTGAATATTCCCATTGCCCACAGCGGCTTCTCTGTCGGTTGGGTCGGTACGTTTGCCGATCGCTCAACACATGTCAGCAGCAGTTACAGTAAACAACCGGGCTACGGGGTGAATGATTTCTACGTTAGTTATCAAGGACAGCAGGCACTCAAAGGCATGACCACCACACTGGTACTGGGCAACGCCTTCGATAAAGAGTACTGGTCGCCGCAGGGTATCCCGCAGGATGGTCGTAACGGAAAAATTTTCGTGAGTTATCAATGGTAATCATCTGCCCCGATATTTCGGGGCGTTTATCTGGAAGGAAGAGAGACAATGAACCACTACACACGCTGGCTTGAGTTAAAAGAACAAAATCCCGGAAAGTACGCGCGTGACATCGCAGGTTTAATGAATATTAGCGAAGCAGAGCTGGCATTTGCCCGTGTCACGCACGATGCGTGGCGGATGCGTGGCAATATTCGTGAAATTCTGGCGGCACTGGAAAGCGTTGGCGAAACCAAATGCATTTGCCGGAACGAATATGCTGTTCATGAGCAGATTGGTGCTTTCACGAACCAGCATTTGAACGGTCATGCCGGATTAATACTCAACCCGCGCGCGCTGGATTTGCGACTGTTTCTCAATCAGTGGGACAGTGTTTTCCATATAAAAGAAACCACGGCTCGCGGCGAACGCCAGAGTATTCAGTTCTTTGATCATCAGGGCGATGCGTTACTGAAAGTTTATGCCACCGACAATACTGACATGGCGGCATGGAACGAGCTTCTGGGGCGTTTTATCGTCGAAGAGAATACGCCGCTTGAGTTAAAAGCCGCTGATGCGACTGCCGCACAAACCGACGTAGATGCCAGTGTGGTCGAGCAAGAGTGGCGGGCGATGACCGACGTTCATCAGTTTTTTACGTTGCTCAAGCGCCACAACCTGACTCGTCAGCAGGCGTTTAATCTGGTGGCAGACGATTTGGCCTGCAAAGTACCCAACAGCGCGCTGGCGCAGATACTGGAATCCGCCCAGCAAGATGCTAATGAGATCATGGTATTTGTTGGCAACCGTGGTTGCGTACAGATCTTCACCGGTGTGGTTGAAAAAGTGGTGCCGATGAAAGGCTGGCTGAATATTTTCAACCCAACGTTTACTCTTCACCTTTTAGAGGAGTGCATTGCTGAAACCTGGGTTACTCGTAAACCCGCCAGTGACGGTTATGTGACCAGTCTGGAATTGTTTGCCCATGATGGTACGCAGATTGCGCAGCTCTATGGTCAACGTACAGAAGGCGAACAGGAGCAAGCGCAATGGCGTAAACAGATTGCGGCATTGACGCAGGAAGGTGTTACTGCGTAAAGCGTGATTGTGCGGAGGTCTGGCGGTCGCCGGGCCTCTTTATAAATATCAGCTGGCGAGTTCAGACCAGATAATCAATATGTTGATGACGTACCAGTTCGTTGATCCGCTTAAGGTTAAGAATCATCATAATATTGTGTTTATGGCAATAGAATGTTTTCAGCGAAATTTTTAATTTTCCCAGAATATCTTCCGTCGTCATTTGATTAGCAATGCAGGTCAGAACCTGATGTTGTTTGCATGAGAGTGACACATCCGCTTCTGGCACAGAACAGTAACTGCCATTAAGCAGCGCGACAAAGTCAATAATCGTAATATTTCTCTGGACAAAGGTTACCGGGACTTTTCCCAGACAACGTTTAATATTAAATGGTGAGAAAACAATGACATGAACAGGCTTCAGATGTTCAATTTTGTTGAGTATTGAAGAATGAAAGACATTATTCATTAACGTGTCAATAATCACTAAGGCATTCTGATGCAATGTTAAGTCGATCTCTTCTTCGTTCTGTATATGAACGACATTACCCTTACTTAAAATATTTTTCATGGCGGTGAAAAACATTGTATCCCTGGTAATTATAAGAAACATAACCGACTCCTGTTGCGGACATTAACTTTATAATCAGGTGCCAAAGGTAATAAATAGAGAGGATATTATAATTATAGTTATATATAAATATTCATACTAAAGATGCAGATATTTGAAAAATATCTGCATCTTTAAACTAAATCATTTCACCAGTTCTGGTGTTACCTGGCTAACCGCATTAGTGTAGTAAGGTGCGCCCCAGCCTGGTTCAGGCCAGAATGCGCCGTAGCCGTAATCCCACAGGTTGTAGGTGGTGTTGACCACTTCTCTCAAATGCCACACCTGAATACCTTGTACATTCACGTCAACGAAGTTATACGGGACTTTATTGATAAATCCAGGTTGTTCGCCCTGAATTGTGCCGAGAACGGTAACAAAGTGATTGCGGTAGTTCACTGGGTCAAGGAAGCCATTTTGTCTGGCGAGCAGGCGACCCTGATAGTTGGCTTCAATTTCAGGTTTGGCATAGCTATCCAGCGGTAATACGGCGATTTCTAACAACGTATCTGTTTTGCCGTTAATAACGTTGATAACCTTACCGCCAAAGCGTGCCTGTTGACCAACATACAAATTTGGTTGGTTATGAACAGCAACAAAACTTTTTTGAATATCAGGTTGGTTATTGCCTTTGATATTTTGCGGAATCGAACTACATGCGGCAAGAAAAAATGAAAGGCTGAAGATGAGTGCACCTTTTGTCTTGTTCATGTTACTATCCTTATCAACAAATGTTAAAACCATAATAGATATTTCTTTATAGTTTTCATCCGATTCTTAGGCGATATGCCTGATAGTAACGTAAACCTGTCTGATATTTATATCCTTGAATATTAGTCCCGGATAGCATTGACATATGATGTTATTATCCGTCTCCTCGTAATATTAGTTCTTTATTTAATTATTATAATGAGTTTATTTTTTCTCTCATGTTGCATGGAGTGCTAATTATTAGCATTATGGTGATAACCATTTATTAAAATGGAAACTATTTATCCGCGAGGGCAGGAAGCGCAATTTACTGAAATTGCACGATCATGCATCCGGTAAGAAATGATACGCGCTTCGTCAGAGATTGGGGGGGCACAGCCACCCCCCTTTATTTATTTTAATCGTTTACCCGAATCATCAACCACTTTCTCACCGTCTTCCTTGCTGAACGCGCCTTTTTGCGCATCAGGCAGAATTTCCAGCACCACTTCCGAAGGACGGCACAGGCGGGTTCCCAGCCGCGTTACCACGATTGGACGGTTAATCAGAATCGGGTGTTGCAACATAAAGTCGATTAACCGATCGTCAGTAAATTTATCTTCTGCCAGACCCAATTCCTCATACGGTTCAACGTTTTTACGCAGCAGGGCGCGAACAGAAATTCCCATATCAGCAATGAGTTTTACCAGCTCATCACGAGTCGGTGGGGTTTCCAGATAATAGATAATGGTCGGTTCTGTACCGCTGTTGCGGATCATCTCCAGCGTATTACGCGACGTGCCGCAGGCCGGGTTGTGATAAATGGTAATGTTGCTCATATCAGTATCTCATTACAAAGTGAAAGAGAGGCGTAGCGCCAGCGCCACCAGCGTTACAAACAGTACCGGCAGGGTCATGATAATTCCTGTGCGGAAGTAATATCCCCAGGTAATCGTCATATTCTTCTGCGAAAGTACGTGCAGCCAGAGCAGCGTTGCCAGGCTACCAATAGGTGTAATTTTCGGCCCCAGATCGCAGCCAATAACGTTGGCGTAAACCATTGCTTCTTTGATGACGCCAGACGCCGTGCTGCTATCAATAGACAACGCACCAACCAGTACCGTAGGCATATTGTTCATGATCGAAGAGAGGAAGGCGGTCAGGAATCCGGTGCCCAGCGTCGCGGCCCACAGGCCGTTATCTGCCAGTACGTTGAGTATGTCAGAAAGGTAATCTGTCAGCCCCGCATTGCGCAGGCCATAAACCACCAGATACATACCGAGCGAGAAGATGACAATCTGCCAGGGCGCACCGCGCAGCACTTTACCCGTATTGATAGCATGACCGCGTTTAGCGACTACAAACAAAATCAGCGCACCCACCGCCGCAATGGCGCTTACCGGAATGCCGAGTGGTTCCAGGACGAAAAATCCCACCAGCAGAAGCAGTAAAACAACCCAGCCAGTTTTGAAGGTGGCAGGATCTTTAATCGCTTCGGCGGGAGATTTCAGCAGCGCCATATCGTAGTTCTGCGGAATATCTTTGCGGAAATAGAGATGCAACATCACCAGGGTAGCCAGTATCGCGGCGATATCCACCGGCACCATTACCGAAGCGTATTCGCGAAAGCCAAGACCAAAGAAATCTGCCGAAACGATATTCACCAGGTTCGAGACGATAAGCGGCAGGCTGGCGGTATCGGCAATGAATCCGGCCGCCATCACAAACGCCAGCGTAGTGCCTTTACTGAAACCTAATGCCAGCAGCATGGCGATGACAATCGGCGTTAAAATAAGCGCCGCGCCATCATTGGCAAACAGAGCTGCAACGGCGGCACCGAGCAGGACAATCCAGGTAAACAGCAGGCGACCACGACCATTGCCCCAGCGTGAAACGTGCAGCGCCGCCCATTCGAAAAAGCCGGATTCATCCAGCAGCAGACTGATGATAATAACGGCAATAAATGCGGCAGTTGCATTCCAGACGATATTCCACACCACAGGAATATCGCCCGGATGAACCACGCCTGTAACTAACGCCAGCATTGCGCCCAGCGTTGCACTCCAGCCGATGCCTAAACCTTTCGGTTGCCAGATAACCAATACGATGGTCAGGACAAAGATAGTGCCTGCCAGTAACATAATGCCTCCCGGATATAACACATGCGAAATTTCATATGTGTTTAGATAAAATTTTTAACTGCAAATGTTCTTATTGTCTGCGGAACAATTTTGTCGGGCCAGGTTACGGACAATAGCCTGAACATTTTCCTGTTCACATCGCCAGGTCTGCTCAATAATTTTTGCAGCCCAGGAAGGAATATGCGGCGATAAACGGTAATGAACCCACTTACCTTGCTTGCGATCCAGCAATAAACCGCTTTCCCGTAGCAATGCCAGGTGGCGTGAGATCTTGGGCTGCGACTGATTCAGGGCCGTACAGAGATCACACACGCATAACTCACCCATCTCACTGAGCAATAATACGATGCCCAGGCGGGTCTCATCGGCAAGAATTTTGAAGAGTTGGATGGGTAAAAGAAATGACATATTGCGCTCCTGATTGTTGCAGGCAGTGTCTCTCTTCAAAACGGATAAGTCAAAAACATATATGGTTTAACGGATGCGTAGGTGCAAAGGAAGGTAATGGGTGTGAATTTTGAGTTGGGTATTCATTTGAAAGGCGGTCTGAATCAGGGCGTAAAAAAACCGACTTTGCGTCGGTTTTTTACTTTCCAGCCCTGAGTTGGTGGCTCTGGCTGGAGTGAGATAGTCATCATCTAACGCATCAATGCTAATACCATACTGAAACTATTGCAAGGACGTGCTGGTTTTATAACCTGTATGTACTGTATGATTATCCAGTTAGCTCTGAGGCATTTTCACTCTGGCAATGCGCATAAACGCTTTCAAAGTCCTGATCAGTTGTACGGGTGGTGCCGTTAACTGATGCTCTGGCCGGAGTGAGATAGTCGTCATCTAACAATGGGACATGCGCCGTGACAGGCAATGGATGAGTAAGCGGATGCATTCTCACTCCATCGCATGGAGAAAACGGGTGATTGATAAAGCAATCATCGTTCTTGGGGCGTTAATTGCGCTACTGGAACTGATCCGCTTCCTGCTTCAGCTTCTGAACTGATAGCGGAAACGTAGCTAAGGGCAAAGAGCACACCACTCTTTGCCCTTTAACATTTAACGCATGGTCACGAACTCTTCTGCCGCCGTCGGGTGAATGGCAACCGTGTTGTCGAAGTCTTTTTTGGTTGCGCCCATCTTCAGCGCCACCGCGAAGCCCTGCAACATTTCGTCCATACCAAAACCAATGCCGTGAATACCGACAATCTTCTCTTCCGGTCCAACGCACACCAGCTTCATGCGGCACGGCTGGCGGTGAGTGGTGACGGCGGTATACATCGCGGTGAAAGAGGATTTATATACTTTCACCTGGTCATCGCCGTACTGCTCGCGCGCCTGCGGCTCCGTTAAACCAACAGTACCAATCGGCGGATGGCTGAAGACCACGGTCGGAATGTTGCTGTAATCCAGATGCTCATCCGGCTTGTTGTTAAACAGGCGTTCAGAGAGACGGCGACCTGCCGCTACCGCGACCGGCGTCAGTTCCACTGCGCCTGTGTTATCGCCCACCGCGTAAATACCTTCAACGTTAGTATTTTGATATTTATCGACGACGATATAGCCTTTTTCGTTAGTTTTAACGCCAGCGGCTTCGAGGTTGATGTTGTCATTGGCAGGCTCGCGACCAATCGCCCAAATCAGGCAATCCACCGTTTCACTGCGACCATCTTCCAGCTCCAGCGTCAGGCTACCATCGGCATTTTTCACTACCGCTTTCGGGATGGCGTTGGTGTGCAACTGCGGGCCTTCGGCGTTCATCACTTCGACCAGCGTTTCAGAGATCATCGGGTCAAAGCTGCGCAGCGGCGCATGTTTACGCACAAACAGATGCGTTTTCGCGCCGAGGCCGTTAATCACGCCCGCCAGTTCAACGGCGATGTAACCCGCGCCAACAACCGCCACGCGCTCTGGCAAAGCAGGAAGGGCGAAGAAGCCATCGGAATCAATACCGTATTCCACGCCCGGAATATCCGGGTGGCTCGGACGACCGCCGGTGGCGATCAGGATATGATCGGCCGTGATGGTTTCGCCGTTTACTTCCAGCGTTTTGGCATCAACGAAGCGGGCAAAGCCTTTGATTACATCAACGTTATTTTTACCGAGCACGTTTTCATAGGAAGTATGAATACGGTCTATATAGGCGGTACGGCTGGCGATCAACGTTTCCCAGTTGAATTTATTGATAGTGGTATCGAAACCATAATCCGGACCGTACATGTGGATCGCTTCACGGATTTGCGCCGCGTGCCACATCACTTTTTTCGGCACGCAGCCAACGTTCACGCAGGTGCCGCCCAGTTCTTTGGCTTCAATCAGCGCGCATTTCTGACCGTACATAGCCGCGCGGTTGATGGAGGCGATACCGCCGCTGCCGCCGCCGATGGCGATGTAATCATAGTGTTTAGTCATGACAGAGTGTCCTTATCGTTGATTACCGCGATTGTAGCGCGAGACGTAATAGGTGCCAGCGATGGTTGCAATTACTCCGGCACGATCCAGCTTACGGTAGCGTGTCCGGTGCCTGCCGGAACCAGTTTGCTGTGCAGCCACGGCAGCACGTTATTCATTTGCTGCTCCAGCTTCCACGGTGGATTAATCACAATCATGCCGGAAGCAGTCATACCACGGCGGTCGCTGTCTGGCAGCACCGCCAGTTCAATTTGCAGAATTTTGCGAATGCCGGTCGCTTCCAGGTCGTGGATCATGCGCTTGATCTGCTGGCGCAACACCACCGGATACCATAATGCGTAGGTGCCGGTAGCGAAACGTTTGTAGCCTTCTGCTATCCCGCTGACCACCGCCTGATAGTCGGTTTTCATTTCATACGGTGGGTCGATAAGTATCAAACCACGGCGGGAAACTGGCGGCAGTTTTGCTTTCAGTTGCAGGAAACCGTCGGCTTTTTCTACGCGCGCACGGCTGTCTTTCTGAAATTCAGAACGCAGCAACGGGTAATCGCTCGGGTGCAGCTCGGTCAGTTGCAGACTGTCCTGCTCGCGCAGTAGCTGGCGAGCAATCAACGGTGATCCGGGGTAGTAACGCAACTGACCGCTACGGTTGAAGTGTTTAA
This sequence comes from Escherichia sp. 93.0816, assembly GCF_013368855.2. Taxonomy (NCBI): domain Bacteria; kingdom Pseudomonadati; phylum Pseudomonadota; class Gammaproteobacteria; order Enterobacterales; family Enterobacteriaceae; genus Escherichia; species Escherichia sp. 93.0816. The sequence goes on from NZ_JABWNC020000007.1 coordinate 26,450, forward strand.
CCACATTGATGTACGCCTCCAGTTCTGCGGGCAAATCGTCCTGCTGCCAGATACGGGCGATGCCTTCGAGATATTCGCCAGTACGCTCGGCGTGTTCGCTGCTTAACTGATAACGCCCGGCACCCGCGTGGGTATCGAGATAGAGAAACGGTTTATCCTTCTCTTTCAGCGACTCAATGATCAGGCTCTGAACGGTATGTTTAAGGACGTCGGCGTGGTTGCCAGCGTGAAAGCTGTGGCGATAACTGAGCATGGGTAAAGGTGTTCCGGTAAGTAAAAATCGGCCCGTATTCGGGACGCACAAAAGCATATCAGGACAGTATACCGAAAAGAGGCCGCCGCCGCGAAAGCGTAACGTTTCTCATTGAAATTCACTACACTTAACCCCATGCTATTACCCATTACGCGTCGGATGGCATCGGCCTATTAACGTAGGTCGGATAAGACGTCAGCGTCGCCTCCGGCGAAAGCGCCTGTGAGCGTTTCGTTCCCTCTATTTAACCAGGACTGTACCTATGACGAATCCGTTACTGACTCCCTTTGAATTGCCTCCGTTTTCTAAAATTCTCCCGGAACATGTCGTTCCTGCCGTGACTAAGGCGCTGAACGACTGTCGCGAAAATGTGGAGCGCGTGGTAGCGCAGGGGGCACCGTACACCTGGGAAAATCTCTGCCAACCGCTGGCAGAAGTGGACGATGTGCTGGGACGTATTTTCTCCCCGGTCAGCCACCTGAACTCGGTGAAAAATAGCCCGGAGCTGCGCGAAGCCTACGAACAAACGCTGCCGCTGCTGTCGGAATACAGCACCTGGGTAGGGCAACACGAAGGGCTGTACAAAGCGTACCGCGATCTGCGCGATGGCGATCATTACGCCACGCTGAACACGGCACAGAAGAAAGCGGTTGATAACGCACTGCGTGATTTTGAACTGTCGGGCATCGGTCTGCCGAAAGAGAAACAGCAACGTTACGGCGAGATTGCCACCCGTCTCTCCGAGCTGGGCAACCAGTACAGCAACAACGTCCTCGATGCGACGATGGGCTGGACTAAACTCGTTACCGACGAAGCTGAGCTGGCGGGGATGCCAGAAAGCGCGCTGGCTGCGGCAAAAGCCCAGGCCGAAGCGAAAGAACTGGAAGGCTACCTGCTGACGCTGGATATCCCAAGCTACCTGCCGGTAATGACCTACTGCGACAATCAGTCTCTGCGCGAAGAGATGTATCGCGCTTACAGCACCCGCGCCTCCGATCAAGGCCCGAACGCCGGTAAGTGGGACAACAGCAAGGTGATGGAAGAGATCCTCACCCTGCGCCACGAACTGGCGCAACTGCTGGGCTTTGAAAACTACGCTTTCAAATCACTGGCTACCAAAATGGCGGAGAACCCGCAGCAGGTGCTTGATTTCTTAACCGACCTGGCAAAACGTGCGCGTCCGCAAGGTGAAAAAGAGCTGGCGCAACTGCGCGCCTTCGCCAAAGCGGAATTTGGCGTCGATGAGTTGCAGCCGTGGGATATCGCTTACTACAGCGAAAAACAGAAACAGCACCTCTACAGCATCAGTGACGAACAACTGCGTCCGTACTTCCCGGAAAACAAAGCGGTTAACGGCCTGTTTGAAGTGGTGAAACGTATTTACGGCATCACCGCTAAAGAGCGTAAAGATGTTGATGTCTGGCACCCGGATGTACGTTTCTTCGAACTGTATGACGAGAACAACGAACTGCGCGGCAGCTTCTACCTCGACCTGTATGCCCGTGAAAACAAGCGCGGTGGGGCGTGGATGGATGACTGCGTAGGCCAGATGCGTAAAGCCGACGGTTCGTTGCAAAAACCGGTCGCTTATCTGACCTGTAACTTCAACCGCCCGGTGAACGGTAAACCGGCACTGTTTACCCATGACGAAGTGATCACCCTGTTCCACGAGTTCGGTCACGGTCTGCATCATATGCTGACCCGCATCGAAACTGCCGGTGTTTCCGGTATCAGCGGAGTGCCGTGGGATGCGGTCGAACTGCCGAGCCAGTTTATGGAAAACTGGTGCTGGGAGCCGGAGGCGCTGGCATTTATCTCCGGTCACTATGAAACCGGCGAACCGCTGCCGAAAGAGCTACTGGATAAAATGCTGGCGGCGAAGAACTACCAGGCGGCGCTGTTTATTCTGCGTCAACTAGAGTTCGGCCTGTTCGATTTCCGCCTCCATGCAGAGTTCCGCCCGGATCAGGGAGCGAAAATCCTCGAAACCCTGGCAGAAATCAAGAAACTGGTTGCTGTGGTGCCGTCTCCGTCATGGGGTCGTTTCCCACATGCATTTAGCCATATCTTTGCCGGTGGTTATGCAGCAGGTTACTACAGCTACCTGTGGGCCGATGTGCTGGCGGCGGATGCCTTCTCGCGCTTTGAGGAAGAGGGGATTTTCAACCGTGATACTGGACAGTCGTTCCTCGACAACATTCTGAGCCGTGGCGGTTCAGAAGAGCCTATGGAACTGTTCAAACGCTTCCGTGGTCGCGAACCGCAACTGGATGCGATGCTGGAGCATTACGGCATTAAGGGCTGATCATTCAGTGAAAATCTGCTTAATTGATGAATCGGGCGCCGGAGACGGCGCCTTATCTGTTCTGGCGGCTCGCTGGGGGCTGGAACATGATGAAGACAACCTGATGGCGCTGGTGTTAACGCCGGAGCATCTGGAACTGCGTAAGCGTGATGAGCCGAAACTTGGCGGCATTTTCGTTGATTTTGTCGGCGGGGCAATGGCGCACCGACGCAAATTCGGCGGCGGTCGCGGTGAGGCGGTAGCGAAAGCGGTGGGCATTAAAGGCGATTATCTGCCGGATGTCGTCGATGCGACCGCAGGTTTAGGGCGCGATGCCTTTGTACTGGCTTCGGTCGGCTGCCGCGTGCGGATGCTGGAACGTAATCCGGTGGTTGCCGCATTGCTCGATGACGGCCTGGCGCGTGGCTATGCCGATGCGGAAATCGGCAGCTGGTTGCAGGAACGGTTGCAGTTGATTCACGCCTCCAGCCTGACGGCGCTGACCGATATTACTCCGCGCCCGCAGGTGGTCTATCTTGACCCGATGTTCCCACATAAGCAGAAAAGCGCGCTGGTGAAGAAAGAGATGCGTGTGTTTCAGTCGCTGGTGGGGCCGGATCTCGATGCCGATGGGTTGCTGGAGCCTGCGCGGTTGCTGGCGACCAAACGCGTGGTGGTGAAGCGCCCGGATTATGCGCCGCCGCTGGCGAATGTCGCCACACCGAACGCGGTTGTTACCAAAGGGCATCGCTTTGATATTTATGCGGGTACGCCGGTGTAAAAGTGAAAACGGGTAACGTTATAGCTACCCGTTTTTCTGCAAAAATAATTAATGGCTTTCCGGTGTCTCAATCATTCGTTTCAGCCAGGGCACCATCATCAACATCACTACTGCAACGCCCAGCGTGACCAGACCAATCTTACCAAACACGTTGGTATAAACAGGTAACGTCTCAAGCGGATCGGTAATGTTGTCTGGCACGGCGGTAAATGTTGCCACATAGCCGCCGAGCAAGAACGCGGCAGCCTGCGTCAGAAACCACATCCCCAGAATAAATCCCATCAAATGCAGCGGCACCAGGGCAGCAACCATTGCCAGACCCAGGGCGCTAATAAACAGTTCACCCAGGCTCTGGAACAAGTAAACCAGCACGATAAACCACGGTGATGTCAGCCCCTGCGCATCAGCAAACCACATCCCAGCAGCGGCGGCAGTCAGAAAACCCAGCGAGCACATAAACATGCCGAGAGTAAATTTCATCGGCATCGAGAGGTCTTTGCCTTTGTTACCCAGATGAGTGTAAATGCCCGCCAGTATTGGGCTGGCGAGTACCACCCAGAACGGGTTAAGCGCCTGGAAGCTGACCGGGTTGATGGAAAAACCGAGAATTTCATGATGCACGTTGTTGATGGCAAAGAAGTTCAGCGACGTTGGCATCTGGGCGTAGAGGATGTAAAACACCACCGCTTCGAGCATCAGCACAAAGGCGACGAACATTTTATTGCGCCCGGTTTTATCCAGCTTGAATGCCTGACGGAAGAAGATAATGGTGACGACGATGGAGAGGGCGATCAGCACCAGATTGGCGACTTCTACGTTGTGCATGAGCCATGCACAGACGAAGATCATCACTACGCTGCCCATCAACACGTACAACAGTTTGCCGAAGTTCAGTGGTCGGAAGTCAGGATCTGAACCAATATCTTGCACCATCCCGCGACAGGCGATGTAGACCAGTAGCGCGACAATCAAACCTACCCCGCACAGGTTATAGGTAACGGAATAACCAAATCTATCGGCAATCACGGGTGCCAGCGACAACGCCACCAATGAACCAATATTAATCGACATGTAAAACAGTGTGAAAGCACCATCCAGACGCGGGTCTTTCGGTGGATAGCATTTAGAAAGCAGGCTTGCCGGGTTGGCTTTAAACAAGCCGTTGCCGACGGCAATAGTGCCCAGGGCGATGAAAATCAGATCAGGCTTAAGTAGCGACATTCCGGTCATGAAGTAACCAATCGCCAGCACAATAGCCCCAAGAACAATGGTGCGTTTAGTCCCAAGTAGGTGGTCGCCGACATAGCCACCAATGGAGATAAGTCCATAGACCAGCGCAGCAAAAGCGCCAAAGGTGACAAAGGCCTGCTCTTGTGAGAATCCGAGCTGTTTAACGAAGAAAACCGCCAGCACGCCTTGCACGCCGTAGTAGCCGAATCGCTCCCATAATTCGACAAAAAAGATCATGAAAAATGGGCGAGGTTGTTGCAGCATCCCGGTGGGTGTTGTTGTATTCATATTTATTAACCTTCCAATACCATCCTGAAAAGTATGAACGCGTAAGTGATTGCGCGCGAAAGATTTTACATATGTCTAAGATTTTTAATATTGATGTGGTAAATAGTTATATGCACTATTTCGACAGAAAGTAACCAGATAATCATGCTGGTTGTTTGAAGTAAGATGGTTTTACATTCTGTTTTTTGAGGTGCTGAAAATTTGGATAGCTCTATGTATCTATGAGCCTGCAGGCCAGGAGTGCGCAAAAGCAGAACGCCCGCATAAGCGGGCGTCGGGAGCAAGTCGGGAGGGGATGATTATTCTTCTTCGTCGCGCAGCGGAACAATCAGCATATCAACGTGAACGGTGTTGATAAGTTGACGCGCGGAAGACATCAGTTTGCTCCAGAAGTCCTGGTGATGACCACAAACAACCAGATCCATATCGTATTTCTTGATTGCATCCACCAGAACCTGACCCAGATCGCCGCTGCCGCTCAGGGTTTCAGTGATTGGGTAACCTGCGTTGGTGGAGAGCTCGGTCAGCGCGTGATGAGTCTCTTCGGAGATGCGTTTCTGCATATCACCCAGATTCACATCAATAAGCCCGGTGTATAGGTCAGAGTAGTTTACATCTACGTGGATCAGAGAAACCTTCGCATTGTAGGGGCGAGCCATAGAGACTGCTTTCTCTACCAGAACTTTGCTTTCCGGGGAGAGATCGACCGCGATGAGAATGTGTTTATAAGCCATAGTGTTACTCCTTCCATAAAGTTGTCGATGACTGGCCAGCTAGCGTTTCTTGTGCCGTTACGTCACCCGCGTCCTGCGAACTACGTGCGCGGGGCTAACCCAGCCGTAAAGATTCAGTGTTAAGACCATCCTTACCTTATAGCGACCCGGATGATCCGTCAATCCGCCTTGCTTACCAATCAGATAATCAAATTTTCGAGATGAATATATTGATAGTGGTTAACCTTATGGAAAAAAAACAAGCTGATCTCCTACACTATCTATAGAGCCGCTCGGATGTGCGTCACGACAAAAGCGGTTTCTCCAGGACCTGGTGTTAACTGATTGGCAGCGTATCGGGAGCGGTAGCCCCGGAGTGGAACTCCGTGGGCCGGTCGCCGGGGAGGAGGTATGATAAGCACCGTCGCATTATTTTGGGCTTTATGTGTCGTTTGCATTGTTAACATGGCGCGCTATTTCTCATCACTACGCGCGTTGTTAGTGGTACTGCGTAATTGCGATCCATTGCTCTATCAATATGTAGATGGAGGGGGCTTTTTTACCTCACATGGCCAACCTAACAAACAGGTGCGTCTCGTTTGGTATATCTATGCTCAGAGGTATCGCGATCATCACGATGATGAGTTTATTCGTCGCTGCGAGCGTGTGCGTCGGCAGTTTATTCTGACCAGCGCATTGTGTGGTCTGGTCGTGGTAAGCCTGATTGCATTGATGATCTGGCATTAAGTACCACAGCAATAACGCATAAAAAAAAGCGGGTCAGAAAACTGACCCGCTCGTTTTTATGCGTGCGATTACAGGAACTGCAAGGAGATCCAGTACAGCCCGCCGGAGAGCAGTATCGCAGCCGGGAGGGTAAACACCCACGCCATCAGAATGCTGGTTACTGTTTTACGCTGTAAGCCGCCACCATCAACAACCATCGTCCCCGCTACGGAAGAGGAGAGTACGTGAGTGGTGGAAACCGGCATCCCGGTATAACTCGCCAGGCCGATAGACACCGCAGCCGTCATCTGGGCAGACATCCCCTGAGCGTAGGTCATGCCTTTCTTACCGATTTTCTCACCGATAGTCGTTGCCACGCGACGCCAGCCAATCATCGTACCGATACCTAACGCCAGCGCGACCGCCATGATGATCCACACCGGAGCGTACTCGATGGTACTCAGCATATCGGACTTCAGTTTCTTCAACAGACGCTGATCATCTGCTGTGACGCCAGGCATTTTCACCACTTTGTCGATGGTGTCAGAAACGCACAGCATAATGCGGCGCATCTGGCTACGTTGGTCAAGCGACAGCTTGTCGTAGCTTTCCACGTCAGCAGTCAACATGCCTTTCAGGCGATTGAGCGCGTTAATGGTATTCGACGGATGGCAATGGAACTCCGCAGGTTGTGTTGCGCCTGCTTCCGGAGTCGGTACTAACTGATCAGCACCGGTCGCCTGTTTCAGCAGTGCAGGGTGTTGCTCAAAATAAGCTTCCACGTTGTTGATTGCATCACGGGTACGAGTGATTTCGTAGCCTGAGGCATTCATATTAACCACGAAGCCCGCTGGTGCGACGCCAATCAGCACCAGCATAACCAGACCAATGCCTTTCTGACCATCGTTCGCACCGTGAGAAAACGCCACGCCGACAGCGGAAAGGATCAGCGCGATACGCGTCCAGAACGGCGGCTTTTTCTTACCGTCTTTCTTTTCACGCTCCGCTGGGGTCAGGTGGATACGGGCGCGTTTCTTAGTGCCGCTCCAGTAGCGACGCAGCAAGAAAATCAGACCGCCAGCAAACACCAGGCCGACAATAGGGGAAACGATCAGAGATGCGAAAATACTTAATACTTTCGGGATATTGAGTGCATCCACCACTGACGTACCGGTCATCAACGCATTGGTTAAACCAATACCGATGATTGCGCCGATCAGCGTATGGGAGCTGGATGCAGGCAAACCAAAGTACCAGGTACCCAGGTTCCAGATAATCGCCGCCAGCAACATAGAGAACACCATGGCGAGACCATGGGACGATCCCATATTAAGCAGCAAGTCTGTCGGTAGCATATGCACAATGGCATAGGCAACACTAAGACCACCCAGCAAAACACCCAGGAAGTTGAACACTGCCGCCATAACCACAGCGAGCTGAGAACGCATCGCGCGGGTATAGATGACAGTTGCCACAGCGTTGGCTGTGTCATGGAAACCATTAATGGCTTCGTAGAACAGCACAAAAGCCAGTGCAAGCAATAATAACAGCCCGGTATGCAAATCCAGGCCAGCAAACAAATGTAGCATAGGACGTTACGCCATTTTGAGGACATGAACGCGGCGCATTATCAGTGACTTTCGCGGCGCGGGCAAAGTGAAATATAGATTTTTTTGATTTGCCTCCTGTATGATTTTTACTCAAAAAATAATTATCTTATATAATTCAGGTAAATACTTCCCCTAAGTAATATTGATGCTGGTGCGACCACTGAGGAATCTTTACAATTCACGCCCGTTTTTTCTAAGAGGAGCGCAACGTGGAAAGGTTTGATGCCATTATTATAGGCGCTGGTGCGGCTGGTATGTTCTGTTCTGCGCTGGCAGGTCAGGCGGGACGCAGAGTTTTGCTGATTGATAATGGTAAAAAACCGGGGCGCAAAATCCTCATGTCTGGCGGTGGGCGCTGCAACTTTACCAACCTTTATGTCGAACCTGGCGCCTATCTGAGCCAGAATCCGCATTTTTGTAAGTCAGCTCTCGCCCGCTTTACCCAGTGGGATTTCATTGATCTGGTCAATAAACACGGCATCGCCTGGCACGAGAAAACGTTAGGACAACTCTTCTGTGATGACTCTGCACAGCAGATTGTCGACATGCTGGTGGATGAGTGTGAAAAGGGTAATGTGACCTTCCGATTGCGCAGCGAAGTGCTGAGTGTGGCAAAGGATGAAACGGGGTTTACGCTTGAACTGAACGGTATGACCGTCGGCTGCGATAAACTGGTCATTGCCACCGGAGGCCTCTCGATGCCTGGTCTGGGCGCATCGCCGTTCGGTTATAAGATTGCCGAACAATTTGGCCTCAATGTGTTGCCAACCCGCGCTGGCCTGGTGCCATTCACCCTGCATAAACCGTTGCTGGAAGAGTTACAGGTGCTGGCGGGCGTGGCGGTGCCTTCGGTGATCACCGCTGAAAACGGCACCGTATTCCGCGAGAACTTACTCTTCACTCATCGTGGCTTATCCGGCCCTGCGGTATTACAGATTTCCAGCTACTGGCAGCCGGGCGAATTTGTCAGCATCAATCTGCTACCGGATGTGGATCTCGAAACCTTCCTTAATGAGCAGCGTAACGCACATCCAAACCAGAGCCTGAAGAACACCCTGGCGGTTCATCTGCCGAAACGGTTGGTTGAACGGTTACAACAACTGGGGCAAATCCCGGACGTCTCGCTAAAACAGCTCAACGTGCGCGATCAACAGGCGCTGATTACCACATTGACCGACTGGCGCGTACAACCCAACGGCACCGAAGGCTATCGTACCGCCGAAGTGACGCTCGGCGGTGTGGACACCAACGAACTCTCTTCACGGACAATGGAAGCGCGCAAAGTGCCGGGGCTGTACTTCATTGGTGAAGTGATGGACGTCACCGGCTGGCTGGGGGGCTATAACTTCCAGTGGGCGTGGTCGAGCGCATGGGCTTGTGCGCAGGATTTGGCGGCTGTGAATAAATAATAAAAATTCGGCGCCGTTATCAACATCAAGGCCGGGAAGCGGGAACTAATGGTTCCCGCTTAATGTTTTATTCACCGCGCAGAATCTGGCGGAAATGGGAAACCAGCGGACGTTGGTTGGCTTTATGCCATGCTGCCCATAATTGCGTTGAATAATTCATCCACGGCAATTCACGTAATACCACCCCTTCCGGCGCATTATGACGCAGACTATGTTGAATTAAGGCCAGACCTAATCCCGCAGCGACCAGACCTAATGCCGTGAGTGGTTCACCCGCTTCCAGGCGAATATCAGGATTAAACCCAGCGTTAACACAGGCTGCGACAAAATGATCGCGAGAATGCGCATCGTCGTTATGAATCACCGCAATCCACTGCTCATCGCCAAGTTGCGACGCGACAAGGTTTTCCTCCTGCGCCAGAGGATGATTTTGCGGTAAGGCCAACAACATTCGATCATCCAGAACCTGAATATATTCCAGATCCTGCTCGCTGTCGGCGGGCGGCGTATCGACCAGAGAAAAATCGAGACTGCGCTGGCGCAGGCCTTCAATCTGGGTAGCCGGTGGTTGGCTGTAAAGAGCGATATGCACATTCGGACGCGATACACGTAACGTTCGTAGCGCCGTAGAAAGCACACCGGAATGCATGGCGTTTTCAATATAGCCAATACACAAGCCACCATCTTCACCACGCCCCAGGCGTTTGCCTAACGACTCCAGACGGTTGGCGTGTGTCAGCAACGAACGTGTTTCGGCAAGGAATGTCTGTCCATCAGCGGTCAGGCGAATGCGCTGCTGATTACGCTCAAACAGCATCAGCCCCAGCCGTTCTTCCAGTTGTGCAATCTGGCGGCTCAGCGGTGATTGCGAGATATGTAATCGCTCGGCTGCGCGTCCCACGTGCTCTTCTTCTGCGACCACCACGAAGTACTTCAGTTGGCGTAAATCAATCATGTTAGACCTCAAAGGACTTAAGTCAGACGAATTATGTCCTATCAAGTCACAACCTCGCAAGGTAATGTGATCCACGTCACAGGGCGATAGCAAAAAAACGCCCGAACCCAAACCGAATAATTGAGGACATCTTATGAGCATCAAAAATTTACTTCCCGGCAAAATTGGCTTAGGCGGCGCACCGCTCGGCAACATGTTCCGTGCCATCCCGGAAGAAGAGGCTCACGCCACCGTGAGCGAAGCCTGGAACCTGGGCGTGCGTTACTTCGATACCGCGCCGCTGTACGGCTCTGGCCTTTCTGAAATCCGCATGGGTGAAGCGCTGTCTCAGTATCCACGCGATGAATATGTTCTGAGCAGCAAAGTCGGCCGCATCATGCTGGACGAAATGGAAGATCCAGCAAAACGTGATTTCGGGGAAAAAGGTGGCCTGTTCGAACACGGTCTGAAAAACAAAATTCTGAATGACTACTCTGCTGACGCCACGCTGCGCTCGATTGAAGACAGCCTGAAACGCCTGAAAACAGACCGTCTGGATATTGTCTGGATCCACGACCCGGCGCAGGACTTCTACGGTGACAGCTGGCTGGAGCAGTTCAACATTGCCCGTACCGGTGCGTTTCGTGCGCTGACACGTTTGCGTGACGAAGGTGTGATTAAAGCCTGGGGACTGGGTGTGAACCGCGTCGAACCTTGCGAACTGACGCTGGCGCTGGACGAACCGAAGCCAGATGCGTTCCTGCTGGCGGGGCGTTATTCCCTGCTGGATCACGAACGTGCGTTGCAACGCCTGATGCCAGAAGCACTGGAACAGAATGTGGATATCGTTGTCGGCGGTCCGTACAGCTCTGGCGTACTGGCAGGCGGCGAGCACTTTGAATATCAGAAAGCCTCTGCGGCCATCCAGCAGAAAGTGGCGCAAATTAACGCCATTGCCACACGTTTCAATGTGAACGTTAAAGCAGCTGCGCTGCAGTTCGCGCTGGCAAACCCGGCCGTTGCGGCGGTTATTCCTGGCTCCAGCCGTCCTGGCCGTATGGCAGAAGATCTGGCTGCACTGAATGCGCCTGTTCCGGCTGAGTTCTGGGCAGAAATGCGCCGTCAAAATCTGGTTGCGGAAAACGCTCCGCTGCCGACCCGTTAATCAACCTGGTGAGAAAACGATGAAACTGGATCTGACAGGTAAAGTCGCGGTGGTCAGCGGCTCAACCTCCGGCATTGGGCAGGGTATCGCCGCCGGACTGGCAAAAGCAGGCGCAACGGTGGTTGTCGTCGGCCGTAAACAGAGCGGCGTTGATGACGCCATGGCTGCGATTGCGGCACAAACTCCCACAGCGTCACTGCGCGGCGTGGTGGCCGATCTCAGCACCGAAGACGGCGTGGCTGCGCTGATCGCTGCAGTCCCAACGGCTGATGTGCTGGTCAATAATCTGGGTATTTTCAACGATAAAGATTTCTTTAGCGTGCCGGATGATGAGTGGATGCACTTCTATAACGTCAACGTCCTCTCCGGCGTTCGTCTGGCGCGTCACTATGCGCCAGGCATGACGGAACAGGGCTGGGGGCGGATTATCTTTGTCTCGTCTGAATCCGGCGTGGCAATCCCTGGCGACATGATCAACTACGGCGTCACCAAAGCCGCGAATCTGGCGGTCTCTCATGGTCTGGCGAAACGACTGGCGGGAACCGGTGTGACCGTCAACGCCATTCTGCCAGGGCCAACCTTTACCGATGGCCTGAAAGAGATGCTGGCGGATGCCGCTGCACAGTCGGGACGCAGTGCGCGTGAACAGGCCGATGAGTTTGTTAAAACCTCGCGTCCGAGCTCCATCATCCAGCGTGCGGCGGATGTGGAAGAAGTGGCGAATCTGGCGGTTTATCTCGCGTCACCGCTTTCCTCGGCAACCACAGGGGCAGCCCTGCGCGTCGATGGCGGTGTCGTCGACACCCTGACTATGTAACCCTATAAATTAAGAGAAAATTATCATGGCTAAAACAACTGTATCAATCGAAATCCCGGCTTCTGCCGACGCCGTATGGCAATTGATGGGCGGCTTTGATGCGCTGCCAGACTGGCTGCCATTCATCCCGAAAAGCGTGGTGACAGAAGGTGGTCGCGTTCGTTCGCTGACAACCTCTGACGGCGGCACTGTGGTTGAACGTCTGGAAGCGTTTGATAACCGTCAACGCAGTTATACCTATTCCATTATTCAGGCACCGTTCCCGGTGGTGGATTACCTCTCCACCATTACCGTTCATGAAACCGCCGACAGCCAGGTTTCCCGTGTGGAATGGTTCGGTGAATTCACCCCGGTGAATGTGACGAACGAAGAGGCCGAGGCGCTGTTTACCGGCATCTATCGGGATGGTCTCAAGGCGCTGAAGGACAACTTTGTTGCCTGATGCGATCGACAGGCGTCGGCACGTCCGGCGTCTGATTATTAACAAAAACAGAATAGTCTATTGTCATTTGTATCATTTATGTTATCAGGCAGCAGGCGTATTCTCTCCCCATCGCGTTAATAAACGCCAAACAATTAAGACACTCTGGAATATAAACATGAAAACGATCATCGCAATTTTTACGGCTTCTCTTTTCTCTGTCGCGGCGTTTAACGCATCGGCGCAAAGCGTGACAGCAACCGGTACAACACTGGATTCTGCGGAAGCGGTTATTGCGCAGAAAGCGAAAGAGATGAACGCCTCTGAATACAAAATTACCAGCGCTCGCATGGGCAATACCGTCACCATGAGTGCCGAACTGTATAAATAATCGCGCGAGGAACCCATTATGTTATTTGCTAAATATGCGCTGAATGCGTTGCCATTAAAAAACCGTATTGTAATGCCACCGATGACGCGTTCCCGCGCCGGTGCGGGTGACGTTGCGACTGACATGATGGCGGACTATTACGCGCAGCGTGCCAGTGCTGGACTTATCATCAGCGAAGGTACGCAAATCAGCCAGCAGGGGCAGGGTTATGCCTGGACGCCGGGTATTTATTCTGAGGCGCAGATTGCTGGCTGGAAAAAAGTGACCGATGCGGTACATCACGCAGGTGGTAAAATTTTTGCTCAGCTGTGGCACGTCGGTCGCGTGTCTCATACCGTGCTGCAACCGAACGGTGCCGCACCGGTGTCTTCTTCGGCAATTCAGGCCGAAGGGGTAAAAGTGTTTGTCGATGTGGAAGGCCGTGGTCCGGAGAACGGCGTTGGCGAGATGGTTCAGCATGACATGCCACGTGCACTGACGCTGGAAGAGATCCCGTCAATCGTTGATGACTATGCACAGGCGGCGCGTAATGCGATTGCCGCTGGCTTTGACGGTATTGAGTTGCACGGCGCGAACGGCTATCTCATTAACCAGTTCATTGACTCGCAGGCCAACCTGCGTGATGACGAATACGGCGGCTCGCTGCAAAATCGTCTGCGCTTTATGAAAGAGGTGGTGGAAGCTGTCTCTTCGGCGATTGGTAAAGAGCGTGTAGGAATTCGTCTCGCGCCGCTGACTACGCTGATGGGCTCCAGAGACGATACGCCGGAAGCGACCTACCTCGCGGCGGCAAGCGTACTGAACGAGCTGGGGATTGCCTATATCCATATTGCCGAAGCCGACTGGGAAGATGCGCCGGTGATGCCAGCGGCCTTTAAAGAAGCGCTGCGCATAATTTTCCACGGCACGCTGATTTACTCCGGTAAATACACCAAAGCGCGCGCCGAAGAGGCGCTGGCTAACGGCTGGGCTGATCTGATTGGTTTTGGTCGTCCGTTTATTGCCAACCCGGATCTTCCGTATCGTCTGGAAAACGATTTACCGCTGAATGCGCCCATCAAGGAGAAATTCTTTGGCGGCGGTAAAGATGGATATCTGGATTATCCGGTTCTCTGAATTTGTTTTTGTCACATGTAGATATCGTTACATATCAATTTGTTGTGTTTTTAGTGACATTATTTTCATGTCAAATATTGAAACTTTTTTTAACGCTACAGCCTCAGAATAACGTCTGCGTTACATATCCCATGACCACTGCCATTCCTAAAATTACCATCAGAAAGGCAATAATCATCGGCGTGCGAAACATCGATTTCAGCAAAATAACTTCTGTTAAGCTGGCACCCGCGCTACCGATGATGAGTGCCATTACAGCTCCTATCCCCATGCCTTTGGTCATTAATACCGACGCGAGGGGAATTACGGCCTCTGCACGTATATAGAGCGGGATACCTATAACCGCGCTCAAGGGGATGGCCAGTGGATTATCCGTTCCGGCATGTGCTGCAATCCATTGCGCTGGAATAAAGCCGTAAATAAATGAGCCAATTAGTACCCCAATTAACAGGTAGGGCAGCACTTCTTTAAATTGCAGCCATGCATCCTTTATTGCCTGAGTCAGCAGGCTGGGGGGAGCCGTTTTGGCTGCACTACAGCAATTAACAGCAGGTTTTGCGGTACAGCAAGATGTGGTTTGTGGCGTAAACGTCGAGGAGCGCAAGTTAATAACGGGTTTATCGGACACCGGTTTGCAGCAGCTCGCGTTGCTCGCCTTCGCCGGTATGACGTATCGTTCGAAGCCAACAAAATCCAGTAACAAACTGGCGCTCAGCGAAACACCGCACGCAATAACGGCGTACAGCAACGTTACCTTCCAGCCAAATGTTGCCCACATTAGCCCGACGATAATCGGGTTGAGTAATGGTGAAACAAACAAAAAGGTGAGCGTTGGGCCAAATCCCGCTTTTGCAGAAAGAAGACCGCGAAGCATGGGAATGGTTGAGCAACTGCAAAACGGAGTCACTGCACCTAACATTGCTGCCAGCAAATAACCGCGCCCTTTACGCGCACCCATCATTTTCTGGATCTTATGATCCGGGATTTTCTGACGGATTACGCTGACACCAGCACTGATAAGAAGAAAAAGTAACGATAGCTCTACGGCTAAGAACAGGAACATCCCGGCGGCGTCGCGCAGCCCTGGTAACCATTCAAACATTTTATACTCTCTATAAAACTATATTTCTAAAATTATCGAAATTATGAACGATGAGCAAGATATTTCTGGTATCATCGAAATATCAATTAACCGGAGAAACTACTTATGGAACTGGAAGATGTCGCTAAGGCACTGAAAGAATTAGGTCATCCTACCCGTTTGTTTATTTTTCGTCATCTGGTCAAAGCGGGAGAGCGCGGGATGCCGGTAGGCGAGTTACAGAAGGAACTCGCGATCCCCGCATCGACCTTAAGCCACCATATCTCGGCGCTGGTCTCCGTTGGTCTGGTTAAGCAAAACCGCGAAAGTCGCACGTTGATGTGTGTCTCGCAATATGATGTTCTGGAAGGAATTATTAGTTTTCTGCGTGAAGAGTGCTGCGTGAATAACGGGAAGTATTAATATTCGCCGGGCTGTAGCATAACCACAACCCGGCGAGAGCCATTATTTTTTCGCAGAACCCGCTTCTAATATAGAAACGATTGAAAACAGCGTAAAACATACTGCACCCAAGCCTACCAGAACCCGCGAGGGAATAAAGTAAGCCATATCGATTTGCGCAATTTCAGCAAGGAACGCCGCGAGGAACAGGCAAAACAGGCAGGTAAATACCGGTATCATTGGTATTCTGTTGGTTAACGAACAGGTGCGTCTCCAGACTAACGCCAGCAACCACACTTTGGAGAAAATACTGTAGCAGATCATTCCCAGACAAATGAGAATAATGCCGGGTGCCAGACGGGCGCTTGCATCTGAACTGATTAATACGTAGATACCCTGAATAACGGTAAGTGAGCCGAGCAAAATAACCCAATAACACCAGAGCCAATGTTCTTTCTCTGAGAATGTGTTCCGCGTTTGATGAACAATGGTGGCGACCAGACCAATAAGACAAGCGCAAATTGCCGTTAGCCCCAGGAGTACATGGCCTGCAACATAATGCGCTGTAATATCTGCACTACGCAAAAGCGTAACTGACCAGAGGAAACCAAAGAGAGTCAGAAGTAGTGGCACGGCAATTAAGCAATTACCAATAAACGAAGAATAAGCCTGAAGCGGAGTTCCATCGCTTTTACTCCCTGCTGCGTTTTTCGGGATGAGCAGAAAATGCCCGGAAGATGCCGCGACGGTTGATACGCAGGCGGCAATCATCCCAACACCAAAAATAACGTGCCCGGCAACAAATTCATCCGCCATCACATTATCGCTTGCCAGCAGAGACCATCCCCAAATCATCGTTGCAACGGAACCTGCATAACCAATAATAGGAAATAGCGTGTTGTAGAATTTATTCACACCATGAGTTAACTGAGAGATGATAATAAATGCTGTAGTGAACAACGCCAGGCATATTGCAGAAAGAGAAATTAAAACATGTCCTGCAACGAAATATTCACTTTGCCCAGAACCTGCTAATACAAAATCACCTAACGCGATGCATATTATACCCATTATCAAAGGGATTAATTTAAACAACCATCCGATATATATGTTCATCTCAATCTCCATATGCGTTTCCGCTAATGTCAGAAAGCGTGTAAGTAGTATTTTTAGTCAATTAAATATAACAATGAGATACCACTAATTGTAAAAAGTAACTTTACTATAACCGGATTTATTGTTCTGAGTATTGAATTTTATAGGCGAGTTAATGCTGGCAAATAAATATTTATCCTACAGCTAATTCTGAATTAATATCTTTTCCTTATTTTTCATCGTTGCTTAAAACGCTGCTTTTTCTCATCCACCCTCTTTTCGCAAAAATACCTTATTACCTTTCGTTAAGATATTTGTACACAAGAGAATAATAACGCTGTGTGATAGTCACCGTTCCTGTTAAGGATATTTTGGGTTAAAAACGTAATCGAAATGTAGAACATCGTGATGTATCACAAGCTGATTGTAATGAAATAGACAACATGAATATAACTGTTAGTATTTAATTGATTTAACTTATGAGTATGCGTGTTTCATTTACGGCCAGGAATGCTGATGATGACAACATTACTACCCGTTTTCACTAAGCCTTCCCCGTTGGCGCTCATCTTGCGGCGCCCTGGTCGTATATGCCGTTTCCTTCTCATCCCGGATGGAAGAATTCGCTGAACATCGTTCGGCGGCTGCTGTAACACGCGCCGTTTACTTACAGGGATTATGGCGGGTCGATTATGGATAAGATTAAGCGCCATCTGGCGTGGTGGGTTGTAGGGTTACTGGCGGTTGCTGCCGTCCTGGCGTGGTGGTTATTGCGTCCGGCAGGTGTACCGGAGGGTTTTGCCGTCAGTAATGGTCGCATTGAAGCGACGGAAGTGGATATCGCCAGTAAAATTGCCGGGCGTATCGACACCATTCTGGTGAAAGAGGGGCAGTTTGTCCGCGAAGGCGAAGTGCTGGCGAAGATGGACACTCGTGTGTTGCAGGAGCAGCGACTGGAAGCCATCGCGCAAATCAAAGAGGCGCAAAGTGCCGTTGCCGCCGCGCAGGCTTTGCTGGAACAGCGGCAAAGTGAAACTCGTGCCGCACAGTCACTGGTTAATCAACGCCAGGCCGAACTGGACTCCGTAGCAAAACGTCATACGCGTTCCCGCTCGCTCGCCCATCGTGGAGCTATTTCTGCGCAACAACTGGATGACGACCGCGCCGCCGCCGAAAGCGCCCGTGCTGCGCTGGAGTCGGCAAAAGCCCAGGTTTCAGCTTCTAAAGCCGCTATTGAAGCGGCACGTACCAATATCATTCAGGCACAAACTCGTGTAGAAGCTGCGCAAGCCACTGAACGGCGTATCGCCGCAGATATCGACGATAGTGAGCTAAAAGCCCCGCGCGATGGACGCGTGCAGTATCGGGTTGCTGAGCCAGGCGAAGTGCTGGCGGCAGGCGGTCGGGTGCTGAATATGGTCGATCTGAGCGACGTTTATATGACCTTCTTCCTGCCAACCGAACAGGCGGGCACACTGAAACTAGGCGGCGAAGCACGGCTGATCCTCGATGCCGCGCCAGATCTGCGTATTCCTGCGACTATCAGTTTTGTCGCCAGCGTCGCCCAGTTCACGCCAAAAACCGTCGAAACCAGCGATGAACGACTGAAACTGATGTTCCGCGTCAAAGCGCGTATCCCACCGGAATTACTCCAGCAGCATCTGGAATATGTCAAAACCGGTTTGCCGGGCGTGGCGTGGGTGCGGGTGAACGAAGAACGTCCGTGGCCTGAAGACCTGGTGGTGAGGTTGCCGCAATGACGCATCTGGAACTGGTTCCCGTTCCGCCTGTCGCGCAACTGGCGGGCGTGAGCCAGCATTATGGAAAGACCGTTGCGCTGAACAATATCACTCTCGATATTCCGGCTCGCTGCATGGTTGGGCTGATTGGCCCGGACGGCGTCGGGAAGTCGAGTTTGTTATCGCTGATTTCCGGTGCCCGCGTCATTGAGCGGGGCAACGTGATGGTATTGGGCGGCGATATGCGCGACCCGAAGCATCGCCGCGACGTCTGCCCGCGTATCGCCTGGATGCCGCAGGGGCTGGGAAAAAATCTCTACCACACCTTGTCGGTGTATGAAAACGTCGATTTTTTCGCCCGCCTGTTTGGCCACGACAAAGCGGAGCGGGAAGTCCGAATTAATGAGCTGCTGACCAGCACCGGGTTAGCACCGTTTCGCGATCGTCCGGCGGGAAAGCTCTCCGGCGGGATGAAGCAAAAACTTGGACTATGCTGTGCGTTAATCCACGACCCGGAATTGTTGATTCTTGATGAGCCAACGACGGGGGTTGACCCGCTCTCTCGCGCTCAGTTCTGGGATCTCATCGACAGTATTCGCCAGCGGCAGAGCAATATGAGCGTGCTGGTCGCCACCGCCTATATGGAAGAAGCCGAACGCTTCGACTGGCTGGTGGCGATGAATGCCGGAGAAGTGCTGGCGACCGGTAGCGCCGAAGAACTGCGTCAGCAAACACAAAGCGCCACGCTGGAAGAAGCATTTATTAATCTGTTACCGCAAGCGCAACGCCAGGCGCATCAGGCGGTAGTGATCCCACCGTATCAACCTGAAAACGCAGAGATTGCCATCGAAGCGCGCGATCTGACCATGCGTTTTGGTTCCTTCGTTGCCGTTGATCACGTCAATTTCCGCATTCCACGCGGGGAGATTTTTGGCTTCCTCGGTTCGAACGGCTGCGGTAAATCCACCACCATGAAAATGCTTACCGGACTGCTGCCCGCCAGCGAAGGTGAGGCGTGGCTGTTTGGGCAACCGGTTGATCCAAAAGATATCGATACTCGCCGTCGGGTGGGCTATATGTCGCAGGCGTTTTCGCTCTATAACGAACTCACCGTGCGGCAAAACCTGGAGTTACATGCCCGTTTGTTTCACATTCCGGAAGCGGAAATTCCCGCGCGAGTTGCTGAAATGAGCGAGCGCTTTAAGCTCAACGACGTTGAAGATGTGCTGCCTGAGTCATTGCCGCTCGGCATTCGTCAGCGGCTTTCACTGGCGGTAGCGGTGATTCATCGCCCGGAGATGTTAATCCTCGATGAGCCTACTTCTGGCGTCGATCCGGTGGCGAGGGATATGTTCTGGCAGTTGATGGTGGATCTCTCGCGCCAGGACAAAGTGACCATTTTCATCTCCACCCACTTTATGAACGAAGCGGAACGCTGCGACCGTATCTCGCTGATGCACGCCGGAAAAGTGCTCGCCAGCGGTACACCGCAGGAACTGGTTGAGAAACGCGGAGCCGCCAGTCTGGAAGAGGCATTTATCGCCTGTTTGCAGGAAGCGGCGGGGCAGAGCAACGAAACCGAAGCGCCGCCCGTGGTACACGACACCACCCACGCGCCGCGTCAGGGATTTAGCCTGCGCCGTCTGTTCAGCTACAGCCGCCGTGAAGCACTGGAACTGCGCCGCGATCCGGTTCGTTCGACGCTGGCGCTGATGGGAACGGTGATCCTGATGCTGATAATGGGCTATGGCATCAGTATGGATGTGGAAAACCTGCGCTTTGCGGTGCTCGACCGCGACCAGACCGTCAGTAGCCAGGCGTGGACGCTCAATCTCTCCGGTTCCCGTTACTTTATCGAACAGCCGCCGCTCACCAGTTATGACGAGCTTGACCGCCGAATGCGTGCGGGCGATATCACGGTGGCGATTGAGATCCCACCCAATTTCGGGCGAGATATCGCGCGCGGTACGCCTGTGGAACTCGGCGTCTGGATCGACGGAGCGATGCCCAGTCGTGCCGAAACGGTAAAAGGTTACGTGCAGGCAATGCACCAGAGTTGGCTTCAGGATGTGGCAAGTCGGCAATCGACGCCCGCCAGCCAAAGCGGGCTGATGAATATTGAGACGCGCTACCGCTATAACCCGGATGTAAAAAGCCTGCCAGCGATTGTTCCGGCGGTGATCCCGCTTCTGCTGATGATGATCCCGTCAATGCTAAGCGCCCTTAGCGTGGTGCGGGAAAAAGAGCTAGGGTCGATTATCAACCTTTACGTGACCCCCACCACCCGTAGCGAGTTTTTGCTTGGCAAACAGCTGCCGTACATCGCGCTGGGGATGCTGAACTTTTTCCTGCTCTGCGCCTTGTCGGTGTTTGTGTTTGGCGTACCGCATAAAGGCAGTTTCCTGACGCTCACCCTGGCGGCGCTGCTGTATATCATCATTGCCACCGGAATGGGGCTGCTGATCTCCACCTTTATGAAAAGCCAGATTGCCGCCATTTTCGGAACGGCGATTATCACGTTGATCCCGGCGACACAGTTTTCCGGGATGATCGATCCGGTAGCTTCGCTGGAAGGGCCTGGACGTTGGATCGGCGAGGTTTACCCGACCAGTCATTTTCTGACTATCGCCCGCGGAACGTTCTCGAAGGCGCTGGATCTGACTGATTTGTGGCAACTTTTTATCCCGTTGCTGATAGCCATCCCGCTGGTGATGGGCTTAAGTATCCTGCTGCTGAAAAAACAGGAGGGATGATGCGCCATTTACGCAATATTTTTAATCTGGGTATCAAAGAATTGCGCAGTCTGCTCGGTGATAAAGCGATGCTGACGTTGATTGTCTTCTCGTTTACGGTGTCGGTGTATTCGTCAGCGACCGTTACGCCAGGATCGTTGAACCTGGCGCCGATCGCCATTGCCGATATGGATCAATCGCAGTTGTCGAACCGGATCGTTAACAGTTTCTACCGCCCGTGGTTTTTGCCGCCGGAGATGATCACCGCCGATGAGATGGATGCCGGGCTGGACGCCGGGCGCTATACCTTCGCGATAAATATTCCGCCTAATTTTCAGCGTGATGTCCTCGCCGGACGCCAGCCGGATATTCAGGTGAACGTCGATGCCACGCGCATGAGCCAGGCATTTACCGGCAACGGGTATATCCAGAATATTATCAACAGTGAAGTGAACAGCTTTATCGCGCGCTACCGTGATAACAGCGAACCGTTGGTATCGCTGGAAACCCGAATGCGCTTTAACCCGAACCTCGATCCCGCGTGGTTTGGCGGGGTGATGGCGATCATCAACAACATTACCATGCTGGCGATTGTGCTGACCGGATCGGCGCTGATCCGCGAGCGTGAACACGGCACGGTGGAACACTTACTGGTGATGCCGATAACGCCGTTTGAGATCATGATGGCGAAGGTCTGGTCGATGGGGCTGGTGGTGCTGGTGGTGTCGGGATTATCGCTGGTGCTGATGGTAAAAGGCGTGCTGGGCGTACCGATAGAAGGCTCGATCCCGCTGTTTATGCTGGGCGTGGCGCTCAGTCTGTTTGCCACCACGTCAATCGGTATTTTTATGGGGACGATAGCGCGCTCAATGCCGCAACTGGGGCTGCTGGTGATTCTGGTGCTGCTGCCGCTGCAAATGCTTTCCGGTGGCTCCACGCCTCGCGAAAGTATGCCGCAGATGGTGCAGGACATTATGCTGACCATGCCGACGACACACTTTGTTAGCCTCGCGCAGGCCATTCTCTACCGTGGTGCCGGATTCGAAATCGTCTGGCCGCAGTTCCTGACGCTAATGGCGATAGGCGGCGCGTTTTTCACCATCGCACTGCTGCGATTCAGGAAGACGATTGGGACAATGGCGTAAGGAAGGGAAACTTGACTTCATATTGTGATGTCATACTATTGATGTCATAAAGTGAAGTCATAAGGACATGCCATGAGAACTCAGGTACAGGCTTTACGGAAGAAACAAAAAAATACATTGGATCAAATATTTAAATCACCTGTGCCTCAAGGAATCAAATGGACTGATATAGAGTCACTGGTTAAAGCATTAGGCGGAGAAATTAAGGAAGGAAGAGGCTCGCGTTGTAAGTTCATACTAAATATGAGCGTTGCGTGTTTCCATCGGCCTCATCCGTCGCCAGATACCGATAAAGGCGCTGTAGAAAGCGTGCGTGACTGGTTACTAAGTATAGGGGTAAAACCATGATCAAACTGAAGACGCCAAACTCTATGGAGATTGCCGGGCAACCTGCTGTTATCACCTACGTGCCGGAGCTGAATGCATTTCGTGGCAAATTCCTGGGCTTGTCAGGTTATTGTGATTTTGTCTCTGACAGTATTCAGGGGCTGCAAAAAGAAGGGGAGCTTTCCCTGCGAGAGTATCTTGAGGATTGTAAAGCTGCGGGTATTGAGCCTTATGCGCGTACAGAAAAGATTAAGACCTTTACGTTACGCTATCCAGAATCGCTGAGTGAACGCCTTAATAATGCGGCTGCGCAGCAACAAGTCTCTGTTAATACCTATATTATTGAAACGCTGAATGAGCGTTTGAATCATTTATAAATTTTAGCTGTGTTCATTACGCAGAACATCTGCCTTTACAGGATCTATCTATGCAACTGAACTTAATTTTATAAATTAAGTTCAGTTAATATCTTTTCTTTCCGCGTTTCAGAAATAACTCAATCTTCCTTCGGCAGGCACTGTAAATGCCCGTGCCGCACGCCGCGCTGGGCGATAACGTCATCGGCAAAATGCTGCACGTCGCCCATGTCGCCTTTCAGCACGGCGATTTCCAGACAGTCGTCGTGATTAATGTGCACATGCAGCGTGGCGACCGAGAGATCGTGGTGATGATGCTGCGTAGAGACAATACGGCTGGCTAAGTCGCGTTTTTCGTGTTCATACACATACGACAGCACTGCGAAACCTTGCGTGCCGTGCTGCTGGGTAGCTTCCTGGGCCAGGGCGCTACGCAGAATATCGCGGATAGCTTCGGAACGGTTGTTATAGCCACGGCGCTGGCTCAGGCTGTCCAGCGTCTCCAGTAAATCGTCATCAAGCGTGATGGTGACTCGTTGCATTTGCGTTAAACCTTTTCAGTGGCGCGACGGCGCACGGGGAATGCGGGTAATACCGCGTTTTGTAGCACACGTCCGGCGTCAGAGGAAAAGGTTAATTTATCTCCCACCACCTGGGTTTCGACGATTTGCCCGTTGTCCATCACCATCACCCGCTGGCAAAAGCGTTCCACCAGGCGTAAGTCGTGGGTGATGAACAGGCAGGCGGTGCCAAACTGTTGTTGCAGCTTTTTCAGTAGACGAATGACGCCCGCCTGTAATACGAGATCAAGGTTAGAAACCGCTTCATCCAGAATCAGCAGTTTCGGTTCGACCGCCAGTGCGCGCGCCAGGCAGACGCGCTGGAGCTGGCCACCGCTTAACTGCGGTGGGCGTTTGTCGAGCACGCTGTCGTCGAGATCGACCGCGCGCAACATTTCGCTGGCGCGCGCCAGTTGTTCGGATTTTTTCAGTGATAGCAGGTGGCGCATCGGTTCACGCAGGATCTCGCGCACGGTTTTGCGCGGATTCACGGCGCTGATGGAGTCCTGAAATACCATCTGAATATCGCGGCGGAACGCTTTACGCTGGGCGCGATTGAGTTTCGCCAGCGGTTCGCCGCGCCAGCTAATATTCCCTTGTGAGGGCAATTCTAAGCCTACCAGTAGCCGCGCGAGGGTGCTTTTTCCGCAGCCGCTGCGTCCCAGCAGGGCGACGGTTTCACCGCTTTTCAGGGTCAGGGAAACGTTATTCAGCACCGTCTGATGTTGATGTTTTCCGCTAAATCCACCGTGGGCATAGTGATGGGAAAGGTCGGAGACGTTAAGTAAAGTCATGATGCCAGCTCCATACCGTAGAGGGCGAGATGAGCGGAAACCAGGCTGCGCGTCACCGTATGTTTGGGGGCGTTAAACAGCGTTTCTACATCGCCCTGTTCGACAATCTTACCGTGTGACATCACAGCCACGTCATCCGCCAGACGCGCCACAACGCCCATATCATGGGTGACCAGCAGCATCCCCGGCGCTTGTTTTTGCATAATGCTTTCCAGCAGATCGAGGATGCGCGCCTGCGCTACTACATCAAGGTCGGTGGTCGGTTCATCGGCGATGATAAACGGCGATTCACACAGCACCGCCATCGCAATCATCATGCGCTGCAACATACCGCCGCTCATCTCGAACGGGTACAGCTTAAGCACGCGCGCGGCGTTTTCCAGCCCCACTGCTTCTATGGCAGCGGTAAGCGTGGCGTCATCGGCGGGTTTCCCCAGCGCCAGGCAGGTTTCCCGCGCGTGGGTGTGCATGGTGTGCAGCGGATTAAAGGCGCTGCGCGGGTTCTGCATGATGGTGGCAATTTTTATCCCGCGTAGCGCACAAGGCGAAACCGGCTTGCCATCGGCTAAAATTTCCCCCGCCGTCTGGCGAACGCCTGCGGGCAGAATGCCCAGCGCAGCGGCGCAGGTTAATGATTTCCCACTGCCGCTACCACCAACTAACGCCAGCACTCGCCCGCGTTGCAGGGTTAACGATACGCCGTGCACCAGCGGCTGCGTGGCCTGTAGCGCGATATTACGTAGTTCAATCTGTTGTGGCATTAGTGTGCGTGCTCCGTCACCAGATGAGGGTCCAGATGATCGCGCAGTGCGTCACCCACCAGGTTAAAGGCCATCACGCTGATAAACAGCGCCAGCCCCGGCCAGAACATTTGCAGCGGCTGAGTCCAGATATACTGACGCGCGTCGTTAATCATCACGCCCCATTCGGCGGTCGGCGCGGTCACGCCGAGGCCGAGGAAGGACATCCCCGCGACGTGCAGCATCATATGGCCGATATCCAGCGTCGCCAGCACCAGCAGCGAGGGGATCACCGCGCCTGCCAGATGATCAACAAACACCCGCACATGCCCCGCGCCAGAAAGCCGTGATGCCAGCACAAACTCGCGCTGGCGCAGCGAAATCACCAGGCTTCGCACCATGCGCGCATACCACGCCCAGTGCGACAGGGCGATGGCGATAATGACGTTGGTTAACCCGGTGCCGAGCACGCCAACCATAAAGAACGACAGAATCGAGGTCGGGAAGGTCATAAACATATCGGCGACGCGCATGGTGGCCTGATCGACACGCCCGCCAATCAGCCCCGCACTACCGCCAATGACCAGCCCTAATGTCAGCACCAGCAGCAGGCAGGCCATTACCGAGCCGAGCGACACGCGGGTCGCCGCCATCAGCCGCGAGAAAATATCACGCCCTAAGTGATCGGTGCCCAGCCAGTGCTGCGCATCCGGCGAGAGCAGGCGCGACGGCAGATCAATCGCCTGTGGGTCATACGGCAGCCACCACTGGCTGGTGAGCGCAATCAGCGCCAGCAGGGCGATAATGATCAGCGCCAGGCGTACCGACCAGCGGGAAGAGAGGAAAAAATTCACGCGTGCGCTCCTTCATGACGACGAATGCGCGGGTCCAGCGCAGCGTTGAGCAAATCGACAATCAAATTACAGACCACAAAAACCACCACCATCATCAGCGTAAAGCATTGAATCACCGGATAGTCGCGGTTGAAAATCGCCGATACCGCATAGCGCCCGACGCCCGGCCAGGCAAAGATGTTTTCGATAATCATCGTCCCGCCGATCAGTTCGCCGATGTGCATCCCCACGGCGGTGATCATCGGCAGCGAGGCATTGCGCAGGATGTGACGGCGTTCGGTCTGTTTGTCGTTCAAACCGCGCAGCCGCGCCCAGGTGACGTGACGCTGACCTGCGACGTCCAGCATACTGGCGCGCAGCAGTCGCGCGTTAATCGCCAGCGACATAAAGGCGATGGAAACCGCCGGCAAAATGATGTGCTGCCAACCGCCGTAACCCATCGCGGGCAGCCATTGCAGATACACTGAAAACGCCATTACCAGTAAAAACGCCAGCCAGAAGTTAGGCATTGAGACGCCGAGAAACGCGATGAAACGTACGGCGAAATCCGGCAGACGGTCGCGATGGCGCGCCGCCCAGATACCGAGCGGTACGGAAGTGAGCAGAATTAATACCAGCGCCGCACCTGCAAGCTCCAGCGTGGCGGGCAGGAAGTTCAGCATATCGTCCAGTACCGGGCGTTGGCTGGCGAATGAGATACCAAAGTCAAGATGCAGCGCCTTCCACAACCAGGTGCCGTACTGGACGTACAGCGGCTGATCCAGTCCCAGCATGGTGCGGGTAGAGGCCAGCATCTCCGGCGTCGGCGGCAGGTTAGACAGACGCAAATAATCGAGCGCCGGGTCGCCGGTACCGAGGCGCAGCATCAGAAAAATAATCACCGAGGCGGCGAGCACCATCGGGATCAGCAGCAGAAAGCGGCGTAATACGTAACGCAACATTAAGGTTTCACCGGTTTAATCTGTTCGAACGGAATTTCGGTGGCGATCGGCGCGTAGGGGATGTTACCCAGCTCCGGTTTTGATACCACCATCATTGAGATGTAACTGATAGGCAGGTAAACCGCCTCGTCATGCAGACGGGTCAGAATGTCGCGATACAGTGCCTGACGTTGTGTTTCGTCGTGGGTCGCCAGCACTTCGCCGATCTCTTTATCAATCAGCGGCTTGTCGGCTAAACCTTGCTGAGCCTGGAAGTCAGCGTGCGACGGTACGCGCATCGAACTCAGAAAGGCGTGTGGATCGTAAGGCGCTCCCCAGGTACGGTGGAAAATCATGCCAAAACGACCGTCGCGTTGACGAGCATAGATACTGCTCTCTTCTTCGCCGATCAGCGAGACATCAGCGCCAATCTGGCGCATATCGGCCTGAATGATTTCCGCCATTGATTTGCTTAACGCATCGGTGCCGATAAACGACAGTTCAATGCGCAGCGGCTGACCGTTTTTCTCGCGGATATCTTTGCCGGCGGGCAGCGTCCAGCCTGCTTTTTCCAGCAATTCTTTCGCTTTCTGCGGATCGTACTGGCGCGGCTTCAGGCCGAGATTAGCGTAGGGCACGGAAGGGGCAAACAGGGTGTCGGCGACCTGCTGGGTGCCATACAACGCGTTATCAATCAGCGATTTTTTGTTTACCGCGTAATTAAGAGCTTCCCGCACTGCCAGCTCGTTGGTGGGGGCTTTGGCAGTATTGAGCGCCAGCATCACGGTTTCGATCGGCTGTGACAGTTGGGTATGGTAAGCCGGATTCTGGCTAAAGCGGGCGAAGGTATCGAGCGGTAATAACCCTTCGTTACCGTACAGCAGGTCGATATCACCGGTTTCGAAAGCTACCGCGCGGGTGGTCGGATCCGGGATCACGTTGAAGGTGATCTTTTTAATCGCCGGCTTTTCGCCCCAGTAGTTTTCATTACGGACGAAGACATCGTACTGATTCAGTTTCGATTCCTGCAAAACCCACGGCCCGGTGCCAATCGGCGCTTTAATCCCGTTCATGGTTTCATGGTTTTTAAACTGCGATGGGGCGATAAAGCGGAAAGGGCGGGGCAGGGACAGCTCTTGCAGGAAAGGATAGTAGGCGCTTTTCAGGGTGATTTGCAGCCCGGTTTTGCTGAGTGCTTTGACATCAACAATCTGGTTTGCCAGCTCCAGCCAGGCGTGACGTTGACGGTTATCGAGCACTGCACGGAAGTTTTCTGCCGCCGCCTCTGCATCAAATGGTTCGCCGTTGGAGAATTTCACGTCATCACGCAGGGTGAAAGTCCAGGTTTTGCCATCTTCCGAATGGGTCCAGCTTTTTGCCAGCCACGGGATCACCGAACCATCTGCCTGATATTTCACCAGCGGTTCATAAACCATGCTCTGGGCGAACATCTGGTTCGGTGTGTAAAGGTGCGGATTCAGTGGCCCGACATTCACCGGCCAGGCGGTGGTGATTTCATCTGGCGCGGCAGCATGTGCGAAAAAGGTGGCACAAGTTAGCAGCGCAATGAGTATGCGGCGGAGTGTGGAGAACATAGTAGCCCCAATGGATAAATGGTTGGCGAAATAAGTATGGCGACGATTCGCTATGTTGAAACCTGGTAATGACTCTGCATACGCGGCCCCGGTGCTGTTTGTTCCCCTCACCCTAACCCTCTCCCCAGAGGGGCGAGGGGACGATCCGTGCGCTTTTGTGACTGCAACTGCAATCGCCAATCATTGCACGGTGTGCCTCCTCTACCCGAAGGGGCGAGGGGACGATCCGTGCGCTTTTGTGACTGTAACTGCAATAGCCAATCATTGCACGGTGTGCCCCCTCTCCCTTTCAGGGAGAGGGTTGGGGTGAGGGTAAAATACGGTGATAATCCCCCTACCTTCCCTAAAAACGGGGAAAACTGCGCCCGCTCATGTAGAGTCATCGGTTTCAAGTATGACGATTTTAAGTATTCGTCATACTGATAACCTGTTCTGGATCAATAGATAGGCAGTCGGATGGGCGGATCAGTTAAGCGAATCTATCCATTGCACCGCGTCGGTGGTGAGCGTAAAGGGGGTAGGAGTGCAGATTGCCAGACTTAAATTTTCAAGCTGACAATGGCTGACAGACAGCGATGACTGGTAGGTGCTGTCTACGCTGACAATTTGCCAGGCGCTGCCGCCGCGCTGTTTAACGATGGCTTCTTTGCGCGTCCAGATGCGCCAGAACATTTCCAGTTGCTGATCAGGATGCACGGCGTCCATTTCAGCATGTTCTCCGAGGCTGAACACCGCGTTTGCCAGCCAGCGCCAGTTAGCGCGCGGGCGAATCACTTCGATATCGCAGCCAACTTCGCCTTCATCGCTCAATAGCAGGGCGATATCGTCACCGCTATGACTTAAGTTGAACCACAGCGGGGTTTCCGGTGCGAATGCGGGTTTGCCCTGTTCACCGTAGATGATGTCCGGTAGTGGAGAAAGCACGTGTGAAAGCAATGCACGTCCCGCCAGCCAGCGTTCGCGTCGTGGACCTTGCGGTGCTTGATCGCATAAAGCCGGTGGCAGTGGAACTGCGCTTAAGGTCGAAACTTTCCCCAGAACTATCCGATACATATCAGAGCCAACGTTTAATGGAAAAGGAAAGTGCGTATCGTATCACTTGTCGCCTCATCCCGGTAACCGACTTTTCGGTCGTCCCGGTCCCAGTAAAATCGCCAGTTTGCTGCCGCCTTTGGTGGTTTCCATCCAGATTTTACAGACGCTGGTTAATGGCACCGAAAGCAGCATACCAACCGGACCGAGTAACCATCCCCAAACCAACAACGACAGAAACACCACCATGGTGGACATCCCCAGTCGATGCCCCATCATCCGTGGCTCTAAAATATTGCCGATGACCATATGGACAACTAAAAACAGTGCGCCAACCAGAATACATTCGTAAACGCCATTAAACAGCAACACCTGAATCATTGGCGGCACGGCGGAGATCACCGCGCCAATATTGGGAACGTAGTTGAGCAAAAACGCCAGTACCGCCCACATCAGCGCAAACTGTACGCCCATTAGCGCCAACCCCAGCCAGACGATGACGCCTGTCCATAAACTGAGCAGCGTCTTCAATGCAAGATAGTGTGAAACACCTTTTAAGGCGCGGTGTAGTCCGGCGATGTGAATCTGTGGATTATTCAACGCAAAACGCATTTTGTAAGGCACGTGGCGCACTTCAAACAGCATAAAAACTACGGTCATCACTAGCAGAAGCACGCTCGCCATTGCGCCGGAAAGCCCGGTCATCAGCGCCGTGGTGAAGGCGACAACTTTTTCCGAATCCATCCGCTGGAGCATTCGTTCTGGCGACATATGCAGATTAAGAAACGGTAACATCTCTTGTAATTTAAAGAGTTTACGGGTCAGTTCCTTATTAAATTTCGGCAGCATAGAGATAAATTCGTTAAACGATGCCGCCAGCACGCCGACCAGCGCAGTAAGTGCTATCAGCATCACCACCACCACAATGGTAATGGCAACGGGGCGTTGTACTCCACGACGTATAAACCAGGTGACCAGCGGGTTGAGGACGATGGCGAAAAAGAGCGCCAGTAACAGTTGCACAATGATATCTGCCGCTGCGTGAATGCCGGCGAGGATCACTACCAGCGAGGCCAGCTTGAGCAGTATATGCATTCCTGTTTTATCCGGTTGAGGGGTTTCCATTGGGGCTTCCTTGTGACTTTTTGTATTAAGTGTAGCGGGAGTCACGCCAGCAATATTCTGATTCTTACTGCTGATTTCCACGCCTGCCCGTGGTAAAAATGAAACACTGTTGTAAAAATGTGGTGATCCCCATGCCCGAACCCGCGCTAAATGGATTGCGTCTTAACCTGCGCATTGTCTCCATTGTCATGTTTAACTTCGCCAACTACCTCACCATCGGGTTGCCGCTCGCCGTATTGCCGGGCTATGTCCATGATGTGATGGGATTTAGTGCCTTCTGGGCGGGGCTGGTTATCAGCCTGCAATATTTCGCCACCTTGCTGAGTCGCCCTCACGCCGGGCGTTACGCCGATTTGCTGGGGCCAAAAAAGATAGTCGTCTTCGGTTTGTGTGGCTGTTTTTTGAGTGGGCTGGGCTATCTGACCGCAGGATTAACCGCCAGTCTGCCCGTCATCAGCCTGTTATTACTGTGCCTGGGGCGCGTGATCCTCGGCATTGGGCAAAGTTTTGCCGGAACCGGATCGACACTGTGGGGCGTTGGCGTGGTTGGCTCACTGCATATCGGGCGGGTGATTTCGTGGAACGGCATTGTCACTTACGGGGCGATGGCGATGGGCGCGCCGTTGGGCGTGCTGTTTTATCACTGGGGCGGGTTGCAGACGCTGGCATTAATCATTATGGGCGTGGCGCTGGTGGCCATTTTGTTGGCGATCCCGCGTCCGTCGGTGAAAGCCAGCAAAGGCAAGCCACTGCCGTTTCGCGCGGTGCTTGGGCGCGTCTGGCTGTACGGTATGGTGCTGGCACTGGCTTCCGCCGGGTTTGGCGTCATCGCCACCTTTATCACACTGTTTTATGATGCTAAGGGCTGGGACGGTGCGGCTTTCGCGCTGACGCTGTTTAGCTGTGCGTTTGTCGGTACGCGACTGTTATTTCCTAATGGCATTAATCGTATCGGCGGCTTAAATGTGGCGATGATCTGCTTTAGCGTTGAGATAATCGGCCTGCTATTGGTTGGCGTAGCCACCGTACCGTGGATGGCGAAAATCGGCGTCTTGCTGGCTGGCGCTGGGTTTTCGCTGGTGTTTCCGGCACTGGGCGTGGTGGCGGTAAAAGCGGTGCCACAGCAGAATCAGGGGGCGGCGTTGGCAACATACACTGTGTTTATGGATTTATCGCTGGGCGTGACCGGACCACTGGCTGGGCTGGTGATGAGTTGGGCGGGCGTGCCGGTGATTTATCTGGCAGCGGCGGGGCTGGTAGCAATCGCGTTATTGCTGACGTGGCGATTAAAAAAACGGCCTCCGGTGGAAGTACCAGAGACCGTCTCATCATCTTAAAACTTACTGAATAACCAGCGTATTAATGATGTTTTCTGCGGTGGTCTGCGCTTTTTGCTGATCGTCAGCAGGCAGCGTGATTTGCATGGTCAGCAGTTGATTACCCACATTACCCAGAATGACGGAAGAGTACGCCGTCTGGCCTTTCGCGGAGATAATGCTGTCTAACTGCTGCATTTTGTGACCTTTCAGCTCAATAGATTTGTTGGTCACCACTTGCAGCTGCGGATCACGGCTACGTTGCTGATCTTCCAGACGCTTCGCCAGCACCGCCAGGTCTTCTTTCGGGTCATCGCCCATGATGACGATGACTGCTTTCTGCCCGGTGGCGTCGGACCAGACGTGCATGTTATTGGCCTGCGTTCCCAGCTTACCGCTCTGGTCGGTCATATCCGCTGGCAGCGAGAAACTTAACTTGCCATCAAGCAGGTTGACGGGATTCACGGTAGCGTTACTTTCTGCGACCGAACCCTGCGCCGTAGCGTTAGTGTCTTTATCATCACAGGCCGCAAGCCCCATAACCAGCAGGCCAATTCCGACATATTTAACCAGATTGCGCATTGACTTCTTCCTTTCGATAAACGGCCATAACGGCTCATTCGTCCATCTTATCACAACTCTGATAACGAACCTTTAACTCGCCTGCAAAGCGTTGATTTCAGATTTATCTGCCAGTCTTTTCAATAGCATATTGAGTAATACGCCATACATTGGCAGGAAGAAAACGATACTGATTAACACTTTGAAACAGTAATCAACCAGCGCGATTTCCATCCAGTGCTCAGCCATAAAGGCATCCGGGCTGCGCCAGAATGCAATGAAGAAGAAGGCCAGCGTATCGCTGACGTTACCAAACAGTGTGGAAGCCGTCGGAGCCAGCCACCAGCGACGACTCTGACGCAGGCGGTTAAAAACGTGCACGTCGAGGATCTGTCCCAGCGCGTAGGCCATAAAGCTGGCGGTAGCGATACGGGCGACAAACAGGTTGAAGTGGGCGAGAGCGCCGAATCCCTGCCATGAACCCATATAAAACAGTGATGAGATGACGTAGGAGATCAGCAACGCGGGAATCATCACCGCAAAGATGATGCGACGAGCCAGCGGCGCGCCAAAAATACGTACAGTCAGGTCGGTAGCAAGGAAAATAAACGGAAAGCTAAACGCGCCCCAGGTGGTATGAAAACCGAAAATGGAGACTGGAAGCTGTACCAGATAGTTACTGGAGGTGATCACCAGCAGGTGAAATAGCGATAACCAGAACAACGCCTTATAGCGTTGAGTTTGTGAGAAAGCGTTCATATTGTACCTTTTTGATTAGCCATTGGGGTGAGGGAACCCAATACGTACGACACGTTATTTTATAGTGAGATAATAACGTGCTTACCCTTTTTTCGAGCCGCCGCATGATACTGCTTTATGTTGACAATGCAATGGTTAATTTTCACGCAATCGTTAACCTGGTTTGCTAACGGACTCACAGGGCGTAAACTAGCGCCGTTTTTTTATATGGTGAGAAGAAAATGACCGATCTCTTTTCCAGCCCTGACCACACTCTTGACGCTCTTGGCCTGCGCTGCCCGGAACCAGTGATGATGGTGCGCAAAACCGTGCGCAATATGCAGCCTGGCGAAACGTTGCTGATTATTGCTGATGATCCGGCAACGACCCGCGATATTCCTGGGTTTTGTACCTTTATGGAACACGAACTGGTCGCCAAAGAGACGGATGGGCTGCCTTATCGCTATTTGATTCGTAAAGGTGGTTGATAGGGCAGATTGGCTTCGATGCCGCCTTTTCCCCTCACCCTAACCCTCTCCCCTGAGGGGCGAGGGGACCGATCGCGCTCAATTTTGCGGCTTGCAATTGGTTTGTAAAATGGATAAGGCGTTTACGCCGCATCTGGTATACGGCATGTAAGCGTAATGGAATGCAAAAATGGATTATTTAATTCCAGTTTGTCTGGCATTGCTGGGATTGCTGGCGATCTTCACCCCCAATTGGCTGCTCCCTGTTTTTATCGTTGCGATTGGATGGCTGGGGGTATTTGGCTGGGGTTGGCTCTGGCTAATGATTTTTTTACCTTTACTTAACGGTGTCGGGTTTGCTTATGCACTGTGGATGATGTTCAAAAGACCATCATTAGCATCCCGTCTGGTTGCTACATTCAGTGTTATCTCCATCATTCTGATGTTGGCGCTATATTACGCTTTCCTGACCATGCCACCGTTCCCGGCCCAGCACTAAGCCTGATAGCCAGAGGCTATCAGGCAACACCGTTACTTCCTGCGCAACAACCTTAACGCATTTGCCGTCACCAGCACCGTCGCACCTGTATCTGCCAGCACCGCCAGCCACAGGCCGGTCATACCTAACAGTGTGGTGACGAGGAAGATCCCTTTCAACCCCAGCGCAATGGTGATGTTCTGGCGGATATTAGCGTGAGTCGCGCGTGCCAGCTCAATCATTTGTACCAGACCGCGCAGGTGGTTATGCGTTAACGCCGCGTCGGCGGTTTCCAGAGCCACGTCTGTGCCACTGCCCATAGCAATCCCGATGGCGGCGGCTTTCATGGCTGGTGCGTCGTTAATACCGTCGCCGACCATCGCCAGCGGCGCATGTTGGTTCAACTCCGTTACCGCTTTGACTTTATCTTCGGGCAATAATCCTGCTTTAAATTCCAGCCCCAGTTCACCGGCAATGGCTGCCGCTGCGCGCGGATTATCGCCGGTGAGGATCACCCCTTTGACGCCCAGAGCGTTCAGTTCACTGATGGCAGTGGCGGCATCGGCGCGCAGGGTATCCTGCAATGCAATGACACCAAGCACTTCATCGTTACGCACTACCAGCACTACCGTTTGCCCGGCGCTTTCCAGTTCGCTAATTAAACCAGCAAATGCAACAGCCGGATGTTTCCCGGCAGCGCATATCAGCACCCGCTCTCCGTTGACCTGCGCTTCAATGCCAGAGCCGACCAGCGCCCGCTGTGACTGGGCGGCGGGAATGGCGAGTGCAGCAATCTGTGCTTCACGAACGATGGCTTGCGCCAGTGGATGCGTTGCGCCTTGCTCGACCGCCGCCGCCAGCGCCAGCAGTTCAGATTCGCTAACGCCCGTTGCCGGATGAATCGCGGTAACGCGCGGTTTACCGACGGTCAGCGTACCGGTTTTATCAAACGCCACCTGGGTAACACGACCTAGCTGTTCCAGCGCCGCGCCGCCTTTAATTAACGCTCCACGACGTGCCGCTGCTGCCAGTCCGGAGGTAATCGCCGCAGGCGTGGAGATAACTAACGCACACGGGCAACCAATCAGCAGCAGCGTCAGCCCTTTATAAATCCACTCCTGCCAGCTTGCGGCAAATAGCAGCGGTGGCACCAGCGTCACCAGCAGGGCGACGGCCATAATTGCCGGCGTGTAGATACGGCTGAAACGGTCAATAAAACGCTCAATCGGTGCGCGGCGCTCTTCGGCCTCTTCAATCAGTTTCAGAATGCGATCAATGGCGCTGGCGCCCGGTTCTGACAACACTTCCAGCGTAACCAGACGGTCAACGCTGGTGGCGCCTGCCGGGACTTTATCGCCCGTCGCGCGTTCCACAGGGATGGATTCGCCGGTCAGGGCGCTTTCATCAAAACTGGCAAACGGCGAGAGCAGTTTACCGTCAGCAGGCAAACGTCCACCCGCCGCAACTTCAATCACATCGCCAGGCCGCAGGCTGTTAATCGCCACCTCTTCCCGCTCACCGTTACGCAGGCGCGTGGCGGTTTCCGGTTTCAGCGCCATTAACGCGCTGACGCCCTGACGTGCGCGGCTGGCGGCCCAGCCTTCCAGTCGTTCACCGATCAGAAACAGCAATAACACCATCGCAGCTTCAGCCGTTGCGCCAATAAACAGCGCGCCAATGGCGGCTACGCTCATTAACGTTTCAATGGCGAAGTAGCTGCCGGATTTGATCAGCCGTAATGCCTGGCGAGCAATCGGGTACAGACCAACTAGCGTGGTCGCGATAAACGCCAGTTGACCGAACGGATGATTAAACTGCTCCAGCCCCCAGCTGACTACCATCATCACAATAAGCGTAATCAGCGGCAGGTTTTCTTTCAGGCGTGATGCTTGTGGTTCTTCAGCGGCCTGTTCATCGCGCAGGGAATAGCCTGCTTTTTGCACCGCCGATTCAATTTGCGCACGGATGTCATTGTCGACATCTACCACCAGTTTTTCGGTAGCAAACAACACCTGTACCTGATTCACGCCAGAAAGCTGGCGCACGGCATTTTCTACCTTGCGCGCACAGGCGGCACAGTCCATGCCACTGACTTTCCAGCTATACCGGGTGCCGGAGACGTTTTCAGAGAGTGTGGGTGAGCTGGAACATGCGCCGTCGCAGCAACAGTCGTTGGCGTTCTGTGCCGTGGTTAACGGTTTGAACGCGGCAAATTGAGGGGCTTTTTTGCCGTGATTGTCGGGAGTCGACATGGCATCCTCCGGTTAAGTTTTTTCTCATTAACCGAAGGATACACTCTGGAGTCGACTCCAGAGTCAAGTTTTATCAGAGATACAGCGAGCGGACGATGAGGAAGTGACCGGCAAAGTAGCAAGCCGCAGCAATGGCGTTATCCGCACGGAAGCGTCGGCGATAGTGGCTACCCAGCCAGATAAAGTTACTGATAAACAGCAACGAAGCGCCCATAAAGGCAGAGAGTGCCGGAGCCGTCGGGCGGAAGAACCACAGTTCACCTGCCAGCCACACCATCACCAGCGTCATACCGATAAAAGTACAGACAGGCCAACGGAACTCTTCGAGACGCGTCCAGATAATAGCCAGTAACAGCGCGCCCAGAACCAGCAGCACCAGTGGCAAAGGCCAGAAGAAAGAGAGCGTCATCTGACTGGCGAAATAGATGGTGTACAGCAAGTGTGAGAGGAAAAACGCGCCGATGGCGTACATCAGACGCTGGCGTGGTAACAGGGTTAACGCATCGCCCAGCAGTGAGGCACACAGCCCCGCCAGCACAAGATAGCTAATAGCGTCGAACATCGGCGCTTGCCAGGCCAGCAACAGCAGTAGCAGAAGGGTTAACGGTTTAAATACCCAGCGTTGCCAGGTTGGCCCACGGTACGATGCATCCACAGATAACCATGCGGAAAGACAGACAGCGATAAACGACCAAAGCATCTTAGTTCCTTGAATTCGTTATTTTTTCGTAAGCGGAATGCCTACGGTCTTGCTAATCAGTTTAGTGGCGAGGATGGACGGATGACAACACCATAACTGGCAGGGTATGCTTATTTCCGCATTTTCCGATGAGGGATAAAGATGAGCAAACCACCTCTTTTCTTTATTGTTATCATTGGCTTAATTATCGTCGCCGCATCGTTTCGTTTTATGCAACAGCGGCGGGAAAAAGCTGATAATGATATGGCGCCGCTCCAGCAAAAGCTGGTGGTGGTGAGTAACAAGCGGGAAAAACCGATTAACGATCGTCGTTCGCGCCAGCAGGAAGTGACTCCGGCGGGCACCAGTATGCGCTATGAGGCAAGCTTCAAACCACAAAGCGGTGGACTGGAGCAGACGTTCCGCCTCGACGCCCAGCAGTACCATGCCCTGACAGTGGGCGATCAAGGTACGCTGAGCTATAAAGGAACGCGCTTTGTCAGCTTTGTTGGCGACAAATAAGCTTATTTTTTAACTTTAAATTTCTTCTGCCAGATCAGCAGTTCAAACACGCCGAAAAGGAAAATCCGCACCTTTTCGGCAGTGGTCATCTGCGGGCCATCTTTCGGCAAGGTCGATTTCAACAGCGCCAGCTGCATACCATGCATCAGCACGGTAAAAATCAGCGCCACGTTAACGAAAATATTTAGCGGGCGTGGGAAGGGCTGAAAAAGATTGAGGATCAAAAACCCCCAAACGCAAAGCATTAACAAACGTCCGATATTAATCAGCATCACTTTCTCCTTGTGTTTCACGCTGATACAGCCGATAAGCGACCTGACCAGCCACTTTTTCGCGATATAACGACCAGTTGGCAGGAACGGTGGGCAGGCCATTTTCTACTTCACTTTCAACATATACCCAGGCTTCGTCAGCCAGCCAGCCGTTGTTTTCCAGTAAATTAATGGTTTCTTCCAACAAGCCACGGCGGAACGGAGGGTCAACAAACACAATATTATGCGGCGTTCCTTTTTGCATTAGAAAAGACATCGCATTGGTGTTCACGACTCGCGCATTGCCCGCTTTCAGCGTCGCCAGATTCTTGATTAACTGCTGAGATACCGCGCGATCCATCTCAACCAGCGTAGCTTCCGCAGCGTAGCGTGACAAGGCTTCCAGCCCCAGCGCACCGCTACCTGCGAAGCAATCCAGGCATTGCGCATCAACAATGACCGGCGCCAGCCAGTTAAACAGCGTTTCGCGCACGCGATCGGTGGTAGGGCGTAGACCTGGGCTATCAGGAACCGGGAGTTTACGGCCTCGCCACTGCCCGCCAATAATGCGGATTTGACCGCTGCCGGAATGATTCGGTTTTTTCATGGTAAATTGCTCAATCCGCCAGATAACACATACTTGCAGGCGGTGATGTGGATTAAGTTAAGTGGTAGACTATTTCATCATTTTTTTAGCTGCTATGTACATAGCGTTAACGCTGTGCCATGAAGCAACAGCGAGGAGTGTAGTCGCAGATGGCGAAAGAAAAAAAACGTGGCTTTTTTTCCTGGCTGGGCTTTGGTCAAAAAGAGCAGATCCCGGAAAAAGAGACAGAAACCCAAAACGAACAACCGGTTGTAGAAGAAACCGTCCAGGCGCAAGAGCCTGAGAAAGTTGCTGAACAACCCGTTGAAGAACAGCCGAAGGCGCATACTGAAGCTGAGGCGGAAACTTTTGCTGCCGACGTTGTGGAATTCACTGAACAGGTTGTTGAAAGTGAAAAAGCGCAACCTGAAGCGGTTGTCGAGCCGGAAGTTATTGCAGAACCGGAACCGATAGTTGAAGAAACGCCAGCGCCGGTAGTTGAACCTGAAGTCACGCCAGAGCCAGTGGCTATCGAGCGTGAAGAGCTGCCGCTGCCGGAAGACGTTAAAGTCGAAGAAGTTTTGCCAGAAGAGTGGCAGGCCGAAGCGGAAACCGTGGAGATTGTCGAAGCGGCGGAAGAACAAGCAGCGAAAGAAGAAATCACCGACGAAGAGCTGGAAGCACAGGCGCTGGCTGCCGAAGCGGCAGAAGAGGCGGTGATGGTCGTTCCTCCGGCAGAAGAAGATCAGCCGGTGGAAGAGGTAGCCCAGGAGCAGGAAAAACCAACCAAAGAAGGTTTCTTCGCTCGCCTGAAACGCAGCCTGCTGAAAACCAAAGAAAACCTCGGTTCCGGATTTATCAGCCTGTTCCGTGGTAAAAAAATCGACGATGATCTGTTTGAAGAGCTGGAAGAGCAATTGCTCATCGCCGATGTGGGCGTGGAAACCACGCGCAAAATCATCACCAATCTGACTGAAGGCGCGACCCGCAAACAGCTTCGCGATGCTGAGGCGCTCTACGGTCTGTTGAAAGAAGAGATGGGTGATATTCTGGCGAAGGTCGATGAACCGCTGAACGTCGAAGGCAAAACACCGTTCGTAATCCTGATGGTAGGCGTTAATGGCGTGGGTAAAACCACGACTATCGGTAAGCTGGCGCGTCAGTTTGAACAACAAGGTAAATCGGTGATGCTGGCGGCGGGCGATACTTTCCGTGCGGCTGCAGTTGAGCAGCTTCAGGTCTGGGGGCAGCGCAACAATATTCCGGTGATTGCTCAGCATACCGGTGCGGACTCCGCCTCAGTTATCTTCGACGCCATTCAGGCCGCTAAGGCGCGTAATGTTGATGTCCTGATTGCTGATACAGCCGGACGCTTGCAGAACAAATCGCACCTGATGGAAGAGCTGAAGAAAATCGTCCGTGTGATGAAGAAACTCGACGTTGAAGCGCCGCATGAAGTTATGCTGACTATCGATGCCAGCACCGGGCAGAATGCGGTAAGCCAGGCCAAACTGTTCCATGAAGCAGTCGGCTTAACCGGCATCACGTTAACGAAACTGGACGGCACGGCGAAAGGCGGGGTAATTTTCTCGGTGGCTGACCAGTTTGGTATCCCTATTCGCTATATTGGTGTCGGCGAACGTATTGAGGATTTGCGTCCGTTTAAGGCGGACGACTTTATAGAGGCACTTTTTGCCCGAGAGGATTAACAATGATTCGCTTTGAACATGTCAGCAAGGCTTATCTCGGTGGGAGACAGGCGCTGCAGGGCGTTACGTTCCATATGCAGCCGGGTGAGATGGCGTTTCTGACCGGTCATTCCGGTGCAGGGAAAAGTACCCTCCTGAAGCTGATCTGTGGGATTGAGCGGCCCAGCGCCGGGAAAATCTGGTTTAGCGGCCATGACATCACGCGTCTGAAAAACCGTGAAGTTCCGTTTCTGCGCCGCCAGATTGGCATGATTTTCCAGGATCACCATCTACTGATGGATCGTACTGTCTACGATAATGTGGCGATCCCGTTGATTATCGCCGGTGCCAGCGGTGACGATATTCGTCGTCGTGTATCGGCGGCGCTGGATAAAGTCGGGCTACTGGACAAAGCGAAGAACTTTCCGATTCAGCTTTCTGGCGGTGAACAACAACGCGTTGGCATTGCCCGCGCGGTGGTTAACAAACCTGCGGTACTGCTGGCGGACGAACCGACCGGTAACCTTGACGACGCGCTGTCGGAAGGAATTTTACGTCTGTTTGAAGAGTTTAACCGCGTTGGGGTAACGGTATTGATGGCAACGCACGACATCAACCTGATTTCGCGGCGTTCCTATCGTATGCTCACCCTGAGCGATGGTCACTTGCATGGAGGCGTGGGCCATGAATAAGCGCGATGCAATCAATCATATCCGGCAGTTTGGCGGACGTCTGGATCGCTTCCGTAAATCGGTCGGCGGTTCTGGCGACGGTGGTCGTAACGCGCCGAAACGCGCGAAATCCTCGCCAAAACCGGTAAATCGCAAAACCAACGTTTTCAACGAACAGGTGCGTTATGCGTTCCACGGCGCTTTGCAGGATCTCAAAAGCAAACCGTTCGCCACGTTTTTAACGGTGATGGTCATCGCCATTTCCCTGACGCTGCCAAGCGTCTGCTATATGGTGTACAAAAACGTTAACCAGGCGGCGACGCAGTATTATCCCTCACCGCAAATCACCGTTTATCTGCAAAAAACGCTGGACGATGACGCAGCAGCGGGTGTGGTGGCACAGTTGCAGGCCGAACAGGGTGTGGAGAAAGTGAACTATCTTTCTCGTGAAGACGCGTTGGGCGAGTTCCGTAACTGGTCTGGTTTTGGCGGCGCGCTGGACATGCTGGAGGAAAACCCGCTTCCGGCAGTGGCGGTGGTGATCCCAAAACTCGATTTTCAGGGGACGGAGTCGCTGAATACGTTGCGTGATCGCATCACGCAAATTAACGGCATCGATGAAGTGCGAATGGACGATAGCTGGTTTGCCCGTCTGACCGCACTGACTGGGCTGGTAGGGCGCGTTTCGGCGATGATTGGCGTGCTGATGGTGGCGGCAGTGTTCCTGGTTATCGGCAACAGCGTGCGTCTGAGCATATTTGCCCGTCGTGACTCCATTAACGTGCAGAAACTGATTGGTGCAACGGATGGTTTCATCCTGCGCCCGTTCCTGTACGGTGGCGCGCTGCTGGGATTTTCTGGCGCATTGCTGTCATTAATTTTGTCCGAAATTCTGGTGCTGCGTTTGTCATCGGCAGTTGCGGAAGTGGCGCAGGTATTTGGAACGAAGTTTGATATCAATGGTTTATCGTTCGATGAATGCCTGCTGTTGCTGCTGGTATGTTCGATGATTGGCTGGGTGGCAGCATGGCTTGCCACGGTACAACATTTACGGCACTTTACGCCGGAATAATAAAAGCGTGTTATACTCTTTCCCTGCAATGGGTTCCGTAGCAGGGAAAGAGACCCCGTTGTCTCTTCCCGGTATTTCATCTCTATGTCACATTTTGTGCGTAATTTATTCACAAGCCAGCATTGAACTTGTGGATAAAATCACGGTCTGATAAAACTGTGAATGATAATCTCGTTGCTCTTAAGCTCTGGCACAGTTGTTGCTACCACTGAAGCGCCAGAAGATATCGATTGAGAGGATTTGAATGACTGACAAAATGCAAAGTTTAGCTTTAGCCCCTGTTGGCAACCTGGATTCTTACATCCGGGCAGCTAACGCGTGGCCGATGTTGTCGGCTGACGAGGAGCGGGCGCTGGCTGAAAAGCTGCATTACCATGGCGATCTGGAAGCAGCTAAAACGCTGATCCTGTCTCACCTGCGGTTTGTTGTTCATATTGCTCGTAATTATGCGGGCTATGGCCTGCCACAGGCGGATTTGATTCAGGAAGGTAACATCGGCCTGATGAAAGCAGTGCGCCGTTTCAACCCGGAAGTGGGTGTGCGCCTGGTCTCCTTCGCCGTTCACTGGATCAAAGCAGAGATCCACGAATACGTTTTGCGTAACTGGCGTATCGTCAAAGTTGCGACCACCAAAGCGCAGCGCAAGCTGTTCTTTAACCTGCGTAAAACCAAGCAGCGTCTGGGCTGGTTTAATCAGGATGAAGTCGAAATGGTGGCTCGCGAACTGGGCGTAACCAGCAAAGACGTCCGTGAGATGGAATCACGTATGGCGGCACAGGACATGACTTTTGACATGTCTTCCGACGACGATTCCGACAGCCAGCCGATGGCTCCGGTGCTTTATTTGCAGGATAAATCATCTAACTTTGCCGACGGCATTGAAGACGATAACTGGGAAGAGCAGGCGGCAAACCGACTGACCGATGCGATGCAGGGTCTGGACGAACGTAGCCAGGACATCATCCGCGCGCGCTGGCTGGACGAAGACAACAAATCTACGTTGCAGGAACTGGCCGACCGTTACGGTGTTTCCGCTGAACGTGTGCGTCAGCTTGAAAAGAATGCGATGAAAAAACTTCGCGCTGCTATTGAAGCGTAATTTCCGCTGTTAAGCAGAGAA
The DNA here is from genome assembly GCF_013368855.2 of Escherichia sp. 93.0816. Taxonomy (NCBI): domain Bacteria; kingdom Pseudomonadati; phylum Pseudomonadota; class Gammaproteobacteria; order Enterobacterales; family Enterobacteriaceae; genus Escherichia; species Escherichia sp. 93.0816. The sequence goes on from NZ_JABWNC020000007.1 coordinate 69,486, forward strand.
CCCTGGATGAGAGTCCGGGGTTTTTGTTTTTTGGCCTCTGCAATAATCAATTTTCCCTTCTGGCAAAAGCCAACCCACGAGCAGTTTGTTAATAAACTGTCAAAATATCTATTCCAATATCATAAAAATGGGGTATGTTTTAGCAGAGTATGCTGCTAAAGCACGGGTAGTCATGCATAAAACGAAATAAAGTGCTGAACAACAACATCACAACACACGTAATAACCAGAAGAATGGGGATTCTCAGGATGAATATAAAGGGTAAAGCGTTACTGGCAGGATGTATCGCGCTGGCATTCAGCAATATGGCTCTGGCAGAAGATATTAAAGTCGCCGTCGTGGGCGCAATGTCCGGTCCGGTTGCGCAGTACGGCGACCAGGAGTTTACCGGCGCAGAGCAGGCGGTTGCGGATATCAACGCCAAAGGCGGCATTAAAGGCAACAAACTGCAAATCGTAAAATATGACGATGCCTGTGACCCGAAACAGGCGGTTGCGGTGGCGAACAAAGTCGTTAACGACGGCATTAAATATGTCATTGGTCACCTCTGTTCTTCATCAACGCAGCCAGCGTCTGACATTTATGAAGACGAAGGCATTTTAATGATCACCCCAGCGGCAACCGCGCCAGAGCTGACTGCCCGTGGCTATAACTTGATTATGCGCACCACCGGTCTGGACTCCGACCAGGGGCCGACGGCGGCAAAATATATTCTTGAGAAAGTGAAACCGCAGCGTATTGCTATCGTCCACGACAAACAACAGTACGGCGAAGGTCTGGCGCGTGCGGTGCAGGACGGCCTGAAGAAAGGCAATGCTAACGTGGTGTTCTTTGATGGCATCACCGCCGGAGAAAAAGATTTCTCGACGCTGGTGGCACGTCTGAAGAAAGAGAATATCGACTTCGTTTACTACGGCGGTTATCACCCGGAAATGGGGCAGATCCTGCGTCAGGCGCGCGCGGCGGGGCTGAAAACTCAGTTTATGGGGCCGGAAGGTGTGGCTAACGTTTCGCTGTCTAATATCGCGGGCGAGTCAGCGGAAGGACTGCTGGTAACCAAGCCGAAGAACTATGATCAGGTTCCGGCGAACAAACCGATTGTTGATGCGATCAAAGCGAAAAAACAGGATCCAAGCGGCGCATTCGTCTGGACCACCTACGCGGCGCTGCAATCTTTGCAGGCCGGGCTGAATCAGTCTGACGATCCGGCGGAGATCGCCAAATACCTGAAAGCGAACTCGGTTGATACGGTGATGGGACCGCTGACCTGGGATGAGAAAGGCGATCTGAAAGGCTTTGAGTTCGGCGTGTTTGACTGGCACGCCAACGGCACGGCGACCGATGCGAAGTAACAGATAGATAAATGAAAATGCCCGATGAGCTGAACCGCCATCGGGTTTTTTTGTGTTTGTCGAAATGGTTGTAGAAAGATTAAACAATCCAGGATATGCTTAATGTACGGTAGAATCCCGTACATATTTATAAGTAGCAGGAGAGTTTACATGTCTGCTGTTAAAAAGCAGCGTATCGATCTGCGTTTAACTGACGATGACAAAAGTCTAATTGAGGAAGCGGCGGCGATATCTAATCAGTCCGTCAGCCAATTTATGTTGAATAGTGCCTCGCAGCGGGCTGCAGAAGTGATTGAACAGCATCGGCGAGTGATCCTTAATGAGGAGTCCTGGACGCGGGTGATGGATGCGCTGAGTAATCCGCCGTCACCAGGTGAAAAGCTAAAACGTGCGGCAAAACGTCTTCAGGGAATGTAATAATTTATGGATGATCTGACGATAGAGATTCTGACCGATGATGCAGATTATGATCTACAGCGATTCGACTGCGGCGAGGAAGCCTTAAGTCTCTTTCTGACAACACATCTGGTTCGTCAACATCGCAATAAAATTCTACGAGCGTACATCCTTCGCGGCAACACCCCAGAACGTCAAATACTGGGATATTACACATTATCCGGCAGTTGTTTTGAGCGAGCCGCATTGCCCTCGAAATCGAAACAGAAAAAAATTCCCTACAAAAATATTCCCAGCGTCACTCTTGGGCGTCTGGCAATTGATCGTTCAATACAGGGGCAGGGATGGGGAGCAACACTGGTTGCTCATGCCATGAAAGTCGTCTGGTCAGCCTCTTTAGCGGTAGGTATTCACGGTCTTTTTGTCGAGGCGCTGAATGAAAAAGCCCATACGTTTTATCAGTCGCTGGGCTTTATCCCGTTGGTCGGAGAAAACGAAAATGCGTTATTTTTCCCAACCAAATCCATAGAACTGCTTTTTACACAGAGCGATTAACGCTTCTCCCAGCCGCCTTGTTGTGCCGTAAATCCCTGTGCCTGCATAAACGCCGTCATCACACCGCGATCTTCCACGCCTGCATCCGCCATCCACCAGTATGAAACGCCGGGATTATCACGTAACACTTCTTCCAGCAGATATTGCCCTACGCCGCGTCGGCGGGTGACTTCCCGTACACGCAGGGAATCCATCGCTCCCTCGGTGCCGCTTAAGGTTACTCGCACGGCAGCGAGCAGGCGCTCGTTAAAACGCGCGGCGTAAATACGGTGGGAATCGTCAACCTGTAAAGAGGAAGGAGAATACTCCGGCCAGATCTTTTGCAGGTCAATCCGATCCTGGTCGCTAAAGTTTTCTAATCGAATGATGGTCAGCTTCATGGGGAACCCGTACAAATCACAAAAGTGGAACCAGTGTAGCGAAATAATTTAATCGGAGGCTTTCTCTTTTTTATTTCTTTTGGCAGGTGATTAATTTTTTTTCAGCAATAATTACAAATTAAAAACATTATAGAATGAAAATTGTCCAGCATAATCCCCTGAATGGTAGTGAATTATTCCGTCCTTTGTACCGTTATTTTATGCTGACAACTGCGCTTTTTTCTGTTTATCTATCAATTAATTCAGAATATTATCTGTTCTTAATCGACTGAAAAATAGGGATTTTAATCGATATCATCACAAAAAACTGCGCTAAACCCTTAATCGGACAGGCAAAAACAGCGCAGTATAAAAAAGAACAGTCTGATTTGTTAACACATAAAAAACAAAGCAACACAACATTACGAGTGGGGATTTTTGACTATGAAACGGAATGCGAAAACTATCATCGCAGGGATGATTGCACTGGCAATTTCACACACTGCTTTAGCTGACGATATTAAAGTTGCCGTTGTTGGCGCGATGTCCGGCCCGATTGCCCAGTGGGGCGATATGGAATTTAACGGCGCGCGTCAGGCGATTAAAGACATTAATGCTAAAGGGGGAATTAAAGGCGATAAGCTGGTTGGCGTGGAATATGACGACGCCTGCGACCCAAAACAAGCCGTTGCGGTTGCCAACAAAATCGTTAACGACGGCATTAAATATGTTATTGGTCATCTGTGTTCCTCTTCTACCCAACCTGCGTCGGATATCTATGAAGACGAAGGTATCCTGATGATCTCGCCGGGAGCGACCAATCCGGAGCTGACCCAACGCGGTTATCAACACATCATGCGTACTGCCGGGCTGGACTCTTCCCAGGGGCCAACCGCAGCGAAATACATTCTTGAGACGGTGAAGCCCCAGCGCATCGCCATCATTCACGACAAACAACAATATGGCGAAGGGCTGGCGCGTTCAGTGCAGGACGGGCTGAAAGCGGCTAACGCCAACGTCGTCTTCTTCGACGGCATTACCGCTGGAGAGAAAGATTTCTCCGCGCTGATCGCCCGCCTGAAAAAAGAAAACATCGACTTCGTTTACTACGGCGGTTACTACCCTGAAATGGGGCAGATGCTGCGCCAGGCGCGTTCCGTTGGCCTGAAAACCCAGTTTATGGGGCCGGAAGGTGTGGGTAATGCGTCGCTGTCGAATATTGCCGGTGATGCTGCCGAAGGTATGTTGGTCACTATGCCAAAACGCTATGACCAGGATCCGGCAAACAAAGGCATCGTTGATACGCTGAAAGCAGACAAGAAAGATCCGTCCGGACCTTATGTCTGGATCACCTACGCGGCGGTGCAATCTCTGGCGACTGCCCTTGAGCGTACCGGCAGCGATGAGCCGCTGGCGCTGGTGAAAGATTTAAAAGCTAACGGTGCAAACACCGTGATTGGGCCGCTGAACTGGGATGAAAAAGGCGATCTTAAGGGATTTGATTTTGGTGTCTTCCAGTGGCACGCCGACGGTTCATCCACGGCAGCCAAGTGAAAATCCCACCGCCCGTGAAATGCGGGCGGGTTTAGAAAGGTTACCTTATGTCTGAGCAGTTTTTGTATTTCTTGCAGCAGATGTTTAACGGCGTCACGCTGGGCAGTACTTACGCGCTGATTGCCATCGGCTACACCATGGTTTACGGCATTATCGGCATGATCAACTTCGCCCACGGCGAGGTTTACATGATTGGCAGCTACGTCTCCTTTATGATCATCGCTGCACTGATGATGCTGGGCATTGATACCGGCTGGCTGCTGGTGGCGGCGGGATTTGTCGGCGCAATCGTCATTGCCAGCGCCTACGGCTGGAGTATCGAACGGGTGGCCTATCGCCCGGTGCGCAACTCTAAGCGACTGATTGCACTCATTTCTGCAATCGGTATGTCCATCTTCCTGCAAAACTATGTCAGTCTGACCGAAGGTTCGCGCGATGTGGCGCTGCCCAGCCTGTTTAACGGTCAGTGGGTGGTGGGTCATAGCGAAAACTTCTCTGCGTCTATTACCACCATGCAGGCGGTGATCTGGATTGTCACCTTCCTCGCCATGCTGGCGCTGACGATTTTCATTCGTTATTCGCGCATGGGGCGCGCCTGTCGTGCCTGCGCCGAAGACCTGAAAATGGCGAGCCTGCTTGGCATCAACACCGACCGGGTGATTGCGCTGACCTTTGTGATTGGCGCGGCGATGGCGGCGGTGGCGGGGGTTCTGCTCGGTCAGTTCTACGGTGTGATTAACCCCTACATCGGCTTTATGGCCGGGATGAAAGCCTTTACCGCAGCGGTGCTCGGTGGGATTGGCAGCATTCCGGGGGCGATGATTGGCGGGTTGATTCTGGGGATTGCGGAGGCGCTCTCTTCTGCCTATCTGAGTACGGAATATAAAGATGTGGTCTCATTCGCCCTGCTGATCCTGGTGCTGCTGGTGATGCCGACCGGTATTCTGGGTCGCCCGGAGGTAGAGAAAGTATGAAACCGATGCATATTGCAATGGCGCTGCTCTCTGCCTCGATGTTCTTTGTTCTGGCGGGCGTCTTTATGGGTGTCCAACTGGAGCTGGACGGTACCAAACTGGTGGTTGATACGGCTTCCGACATCCGTTGGCAGTGGGTGTTTATCGGCACGGCGGTGGTTTTTTTCTTCCAGCTTGTGCGACCTGCTTTCCAGAAAGGGCTAAAAAGCGTTTCCGGGCCGAAGTTTATTCTGCCCGCGATTGATGGCTCCACGGTGAAGCAGAAACTGTTCCTCGTGGCGCTGCTGGTGCTTGCGGTGGCGTGGCCGTTTATGGTCTCACGCGGGACGGTGGATATCGCCACCCTGACCATGATCTACATTATCCTCGGCCTCGGGCTGAACGTGGTGGTGGGGCTGTCTGGCCTGCTGGTGCTGGGTTACGGCGGTTTTTACGCCATCGGCGCTTACACCTTTGCGCTGCTCAATCACTATTACGGTCTGGGCTTCTGGACCTGCCTGCCAATTGCCGGGTTAATGGCAGCGGCGGCGGGCTTCATGCTTGGCTTCCCGGTGCTGCGTCTGCGCGGCGACTATCTGGCGATCGTTACCCTCGGTTTCGGCGAAATTGTGCGCATATTGCTGCTCAATAACACCGAAATTACCGGCGGTCCGAACGGCATCAGTCAGATCCCGAAACCCACTTTCTTCGGCCTTGAGTTCAGCCGTACCGCCCGTGAAGGCGGCTGGGATACCTTCAGCAATTTCTTTGGCCTGAAATATGATCCCTCCGATCGCGTCATCTTCCTCTATCTGGTGGCCTTGCTGCTGGTGGTGCTAAGTCTGTTTGTCATTAACCGCTTACTGCGGATGCCGCTGGGGCGTGCGTGGGAAGCGTTGCGTGAAGACGAGATCGCCTGCCGTTCGCTGGGCTTAAGCCCGCGCCGTATCAAGCTGACCGCCTTTACCATCAGCGCCGCGTTTGCGGGTTTTGCCGGAACGCTGTTTGCGGCGCGTCAGGGCTTTGTCAGTCCGGAATCCTTCACCTTTGCCGAATCAGCCTTTGTACTGGCAATAGTGGTGCTTGGTGGCATGGGATCGCAGTTTGCGGTGATTCTGGCAGCAATTTTGCTGGTGGTGTCGCGCGAGTTGATGCGTGATTTCAACGAATACAGCATGTTAATGCTCGGTGGTTTGATGGTGCTGATGATGATCTGGCGTCCGCAGGGCTTGCTGCCCATGACGCGCCCGCAACTCAAGCTGAAGAACGGCGCAGCGAAAGGAGAGCAGGCATGAATCAGCCCTTATTATCTGTTAACGGCCTGATGATGCGCTTCGGTGGCCTGCTGGCGGTGAACAACGTCAATCTTGAACTGTACCCGCAGGAGATCGTCTCGTTAATCGGCCCTAACGGTGCCGGAAAAACCACGGTCTTTAACTGCCTGACCGGATTCTACAAACCCACCGGCGGCACCATTTTACTGCGCGATCAGCATCTGGAAGGTTTGCCCGGCCAGCAAATTGCCCGCATGGGCGTGGTGCGCACCTTCCAGCATGTGCGCCTGTTCCGTGAAATGACGGTGATTGAAAACCTGCTGGTGGCGCAGCATCAGCAACTGAAAACCGGGCTGTTCTCCGGCCTGTTGAAAACGCCTTCTTTCCGTCGCGCCCAGAGTGAGGCGCTCGACCGAGCCGCCACCTGGCTTGAGCGTATTGGTTTGCTGGAACACGCTAACCGTCAGGCGAGTAACCTGGCTTACGGTGACCAGCGCCGCCTGGAGATCGCCCGCTGCATGGTAACGCAGCCGGAGATTTTAATGCTCGACGAACCGGCGGCAGGTCTTAACCCGAAAGAGACCAAAGAGCTGGATGAGCTGATTGCCGAGCTGCGTAACCATCACAATACCACTATCTTGTTGATTGAACACGATATGAAGCTGGTGATGGGGATTTCAGACAGAATTTACGTGGTCAATCAGGGGACGCCACTGGCAAACGGCACGCCGGAGCAAATCCGTAATAATCCGGACGTGATCCGTGCCTATTTAGGTGAGGCATAAGATGGAAAAAGTCATGTTGTCCTTTGACAAAGTCAGCGCCCACTACGGCAAAATCCAGGCGCTGCATGAGGTGAGCCTGCATATCAATCAGGGCGAGATTGTCACCCTGATAGGTGCGAACGGTGCGGGGAAAACCACCTTACTCGGCACGTTATGCGGCGACCCGCGCGCCACCAGTGGGCGAATTGTGTTTGATAATAAAGACATTACCGACTGGCAGACGGCGAAAATCATGCGTGAAGCGGTAGCGATTGTCCCGGAAGGGCGTCGTGTCTTCTCACGAATGACGGTGGAAGAGAACCTGGCAATGGGCGGCTTCTTTGCCGAACGCGACCAGTTTCAGGAGCGTATAAAGTGGGTGTATGAGCTGTTTCCGCGTCTGCATGAGCGCCGTGTTCAGCGGGCAGGCACCATGTCCGGCGGTGAGCAGCAGATGCTGGCGATTGGTCGTGCGCTAATGAGCAATCCGCGTTTGCTACTGCTTGATGAGCCATCGCTCGGGCTGGCACCGATTATCATCCAGCAAATTTTCGACACCATCGAACAACTGCGCGAGCAGGGGATGACTATTTTCCTCGTCGAGCAGAACGCTAACCAGGCGTTGAAGCTGGCGGATCGCGGCTATGTGCTGGAAAACGGCCATGTAGTGCTCTCTGATACCGGCGACGCGCTGCTGGCGAACGAAGCGGTGAGAAGCGCGTATTTAGGCGGGTAAATTATCGATAACCCGGCAGCTCAGTTCTGTCGGGTTATTCGTCCGTATACAGACTTGTTTCGACTGACCGGGAGGATTAAAACCAGACCACTTATTTGCCACGGAAAGGTTTCCTCCCATGCATTATGCCGTTGTCGTCATGCTTGAGCTGCTTTGCTGTATCCATGCTTACCGTACCGGACAAGAGCGGTACTGGATTTTTATCATCTTCTGTTTTCCGGTGATTGGCTGCGTGGCGTATTTCGTCATGGTGATGCTGCCTGAAACGGGCGCTGACCGTCACGGGCGTACTTTGCTGATGCGCTTGCAGGACAAAATCAACCCGGAACGCCACCTGCGCAAATTAACCGAAGAGCTGGCGATTGCCGAGACTAATCAAAATCACTACCAGCTTGCCAACGAACTGGCGCGCCTCGGGCGTTACCATGAAGCTGTTCCCCATTATCAGCAGGCGTTAAGCGGAATTTTCGCCCATGAAGCGGCAATGATGTTAAGCCTGGCGCAGGCGCAATTTGCCATTCAGGAGTTCGCCACCTGTCAGCAGACGCTGGAAGATGTGATGCGTTATAACCCCGATTTTCAGTCGGCAGAAGGGCATTTGCTATTCGCCAGAACCTTAGCTGCACAAGAAAAATATGCCGACGCGGAAAGCGAGTTTACAGTGTTGATTTCTTATTACCCCGGCCCGCAGGCGCGAATTTACTATGCGGAAATGCTGGCGAAAATTAATCGACTACGTGAAGCTAATGAGCAATATGTTGCTGTGGTTGATATGGCCAAACGCTCGAGACCGCATTATAGAAAACGCCACCGGGAATGGATTAAGACCGCCAATGAGCGGCTGAAGCAGAGCATTGTTCATTAAGACCTGCGCCAGATGACCTCTGGCGCGTTAAATTTTCCGAACGTGACATTATCCGTGCCCCATCTCCCATTTTCCCTCACCCGTACCGTCACTGCCTTGTCATCTTTCTGACACCTTACTATCTTACAAATGTAACAAAAAAGTTATTTTTCTGTAATTCGAGCATGTCATGTTACCCCGCGAGCATAAAACGCGTGAATTCGCGCATTCGGTACAACAAGAGAGATAAACGATGAAACCGTTACATTATACAGCTTCAGCACTGACGCTCGGACTGGCGTTAATGGGGAATGCACAGGCAGTGACGACCATTCCGTTCTGGCATTCTATGGAAGGGGAACTGGGTAAAGAGGTGGATTCTCTGGCCCAACGTTTTAACGCCGAAAACCCGGATTACAAAATTGTACCGACCTATAAAGGCAACTACGAACAGAATTTAAGTGCGGGGATTGCCGCATTTCGTACCGGCAACGCTCCGGCTATTTTGCAGGTTTATGAAGTTGGCACCGCTACCATGATGGCGTCGAAAGCCATTAAACCGGTATATGACGTGTTTAAAGAGGCGGGGATTAACTTCGATGAATCGCAGTTTGTGCCGACGGTTTCAGGCTACTACTCCGACAGCAAAACCGGCCACTTACTCTCCCAGCCGTTCAACAGCTCGACTCCCGTTCTCTATTACAACAAAGACGCCTTCAAGAAAGCGGGTTTAGACCCGGAACAGCCGCCGAAAACCTGGCAGGATCTGGCGGACTATGCCGCGAAACTGAAAGCCTCCGGCATGAAGTGCGGCTACGCCAGCGGCTGGCAGGGCTGGATCCAACTGGAAAATTTTAGCGCCTGGAACGGTCTGCCGTTTGCCAGCAAAAACAACGGCTTTGACGGCACAGATGCGGTGCTGGAGTTCAACAAGCCGGAGCAGGTGAAACACATCGCCATGCTCGAAGAGATGAACAAGAAGGGCGATTTCAGCTATGTCGGGCGTAAGGATGAATCCACCGAGAAATTCTATAACGGTGATTGTGCGATGACGACCGCTTCTTCCGGTTCTCTTGCCAACATTCGCGAGTACGCCAAATTCAACTACGGCGTTGGCATGATGCCTTACGACGCTGATGCGAAAGATGCGCCACAAAACGCCATTATCGGCGGAGCCAGTCTGTGGGTAATGCAGGGCAAAGATAAAGAAACTTACACCGGCGTGGCGAAGTTCCTCGACTTCCTCGCGAAGCCAGAAAACGCTGCTGAGTGGCATCAGAAAACCGGTTATCTGCCGATCACCAAAGCGGCGTATGACCTGACACGTGAGCAGGGCTTTTACGAGAAAAACCCTGGGGCAGATACCGCGACGCGTCAGATGCTGAACAAGCCGCCGTTGCCGTTCACCAAAGGGCTGCGTCTGGGCAACATGCCGCAGATCCGCGTGATTGTGGATGAAGAGCTGGAGAGCGTGTGGACCGGTAAGAAGACACCGCAGCAGGCGCTGGATACTGCCGTTGAGCGTGGGAATCAGTTACTGCGCCGCTTTGAGCAGTCTACGAAGTCTTAATTCTCTTACCCTCACCCTAACCCTCTCCCAAAGGGAGAGGGGACCGATCGGCGTGGTGGAAAAGTGCCGTGTCGGTTTGTCACTTCGTTCTGAAGGCGAAGGGAACCACCCGGCGTGGTAGAGCGAAGTTGACTCAATGGCAAAACGCCGCACCGCCTTTCTCCCTCGCCCCTCTGGGGAGAGGGCCGGGGTGAGGGGAACACAACACGAAGAGTTTATTTATGTCATCATCCCGTCCGGTGTTCCGCTCGCGCTGGCTGCCTTATCTGCTGGTCGCGCCGCAGCTCATCATCACCGTTATCTTTTTTATCTGGCCTGCGGGCGAAGCGTTGTGGTACTCGCTACAAAGCGTCGATCCGTTTGGTTTCTCCAGCCAGTTTGTCGGTCTGGATAACTTCGTCACGCTGTTTCATGACAGCTATTATCTCGACTCCTTCTGGACGACGATAAAATTCAGCACCTTTGTCACCGTCAGCGGTTTGCTGGTGTCGCTGTTCTTCGCGGCGCTGGTGGAGTACATCGTGCGCGGCAGCCGTTTCTATCAAACCTTGATGCTGCTGCCGTATGCCGTGGCTCCCGCCGTTGCCGCCGTATTGTGGATCTTCCTGTTTAACCCCGGCCGTGGGCTGATCACTCATTTTCTCGCTGAGTTCGGCTACGACTGGAACCACGCGCAAAACAGCGGTCAGGCAATGTTTCTGGTGGTGTTTGCCTCGGTGTGGAAGCAAATCAGCTACAACTTTCTGTTCTTCTATGCCGCGCTACAATCCATTCCCCGTTCGTTGATTGAAGCCGCAGCCATCGACGGCGCAGGGCCGATTCGCCGCTTCTTTAAGATTGCGCTGCCGCTTATCGCTCCGGTGAGTTTCTTCCTGCTGGTGGTGAACCTGGTGTACGCCTTCTTCGACACCTTCCCGGTGATCGACGCCGCCACGTCCGGCGGGCCGGTTCAGGCTACCACGACGCTGATTTATAAGATCTACCGCGAAGGCTTTACCGGACTGGATCTGGCTTCGTCTGCCGCGCAGTCGGTGGTGTTGATGTTCCTCGTCATCGTGCTGACGGTGGTGCAGTTCCGCTATGTTGAAAGCAAGGTGCGTTACCAATGATTGAGAACCGTCCGTGGCTGACAATATTCAGCCATACCATGCTGATCCTCGGGATCGCGGTGATCCTCTTCCCGCTGTACGTGGCGTTTGTCGCGGCGACGCTGGATAAACAAGCCGTCTACGCCGCGCCGATGACGCTAATTCCCGGCACGCATCTGCTGGAGAATATCCACAACATCTGGGTAAACGGGGTAGGCACGAATAGTGCGCCGTTCTGGCGGATGTTGCTTAACAGCTTCGTGATGGCGTTCAGCATTACGCTCGGCAAAATTACCGTCTCGATGCTCTCGGCATTTGCCATTGTCTGGTTTCGTTTTCCGCTGCGTAACCTCTTCTTCTGGATGATTTTTATCACCCTGATGCTGCCAGTTGAAGTGCGTATCTTCCCGACGGTAGAAGTGATCGCCAATCTGAAGATGCTCGACAGCTACGCAGGTTTAACGCTGCCGCTGATGGCCTCGGCGACCGCCACCTTCCTGTTCCGCCAGTTCTTTATGACGCTGCCGGATGAGCTGGTGGAAGCGGCGCGGATCGACGGCGCATCGCCAATGCGCTTCTTTTGCGACATCGTTTTTCCGTTGTCCAAAACTAATCTGGCGGCGCTGTTTGTGATCACCTTTATCTACGGCTGGAATCAGTATTTGTGGCCGTTGTTGATTATTACCGACGTTGATCTCGGCACCACCGTGGCAGGGATCAAAGGGATGATCGCCACTGGCGAAGGCACCACGGAATGGAACTCGGTAATGGCGGCGATGTTGTTAACGCTTATCCCTCCGGTGGTGATTGTTTTAGTGATGCAGCGTGCCTTCGTGCGCGGCCTGGTCGATAGTGAGAAATAAGATGGCAGGACTGAAATTACAGGCAGTAACCAAAAGCTGGGATGGCAAAACCCAGGTCATTAAACCGCTGACCCTTGATGTGGCGGATGGCGAATTTATCGTGATGGTCGGGCCGTCTGGCTGCGGGAAATCGACGCTGCTGCGCATGGTTGCCGGGCTGGAGCGGGTGACCGAGGGCGATATCTGGATCAACAATGAGCGTGTGACCGAAATGGAGCCGAAAGATCGCGGGATTGCGATGGTGTTTCAGAACTACGCGCTTTATCCGCATATGAGCGTCGAAGAAAACATGGCGTGGGGGCTGAAAATTCGCGGCATGGGCAAGCAGCAAATAGCCGAGCGCGTTAAAGAAGCGGCGCGCATTCTGGAGCTGGACGGCCTGCTTAAGCGCCGACCGCGCGAGCTTTCCGGCGGTCAGCGCCAGCGTGTGGCGATGGGGCGCGCGATTGTGCGCGATCCAGCGGTATTTTTGTTTGATGAGCCGCTCTCTAACCTCGATGCCAAGCTGCGCGTGCAGATGCGCCTTGAGTTGCAGCAATTGCACCGTCGTCTGAAAACGACTTCACTCTACGTTACTCACGATCAGGTTGAGGCGATGACGCTCGCCCAGCGGGTGATGGTGATGAACGGTGGCGTTGCCGAACAGATTGGCACACCGGTTGAAGTCTACGAAAAACCCGCCAGCCTGTTTGTGGCGAGTTTTATCGGCAGTCCGGCGATGAACCTGCTGACAGGCCGCGTGAATAACGAAGGCTCGCATTTCGAACTGGACGGGGGGATCGCTCTGCCGCTAAACGGTAGCTACCGGCAGTATGCCGGACGTAAAATGACCCTCGGTATTCGCCCGGAACATATTGCGTTAAGCTCACAAACAGAAGGCGGTGTGCCGCTGGTGATGGACACGCTGGAGATCCTCGGTGCAGATAACCTGGCGCACGGACGCTGGGGCGAACAGAAGCTGGTAGTAAGACTGGCGCATCAGGAGCGCCCGACGGCAGGCAGCACGTTGTGGCTGCATCTGCCGGAAAATCAGCTACATCTTTTTGATGGTGAAACAGGACAACGAGTATGAGTAACTGGCCTTATCCCCGCATCGTCGCCCATCGTGGCGGCGGTAAACTGGCTCCGGAAAACACCCTGGCGGCAATCGATGTGGGGGCAAAATACGGTCATAAGATGATCGAATTTGACGCGAAGTTATCGAAAGATGGCGAGATCTTCTTGCTCCATGACGATAATCTCGAACGTACCAGCAACGGTTGGGGCGTAGCTGGCGAACTGAACTGGCAGGATTTACTGCGCGTGGATGCAGGCAGTTGGTACAGCAAAGCGTTTAAAGGCGAGCCGCTGCCCTTGCTTTTGCAGGTGGCGGAACGCTGCCGCGAACATGGGATGATGGCGAATATCGAAATCAAACCCACCACTGGCACTGGGCCATTAACGGGCAAAATGGTGGCGCTGGCGGCGCGCGAGCTTTGGGCAGGTATGACGCCGCCGCTGCTGTCATCGTTTGAGATTGATGCTTTAGAAGCTGCGCAACAGGCTGCACCGGAACTGCCGCGCGGTTTGTTGCTTGATGAGTGGCGCGACGACTGGCGCGAACTGACCACGCGGCTGGGCTGCGTCTCTATTCATCTCAACCATAAGTTGCTCGATAAAGTGCGAGTGAGGCAGTTGAAAGACGCTGGATTACGGATTCTGGTGTATACCGTCAACAGACCCCAGCGCGCGGCAGAGTTGCTGCGCTGGGGCGTGGATTGCATTTGCACCGATGCGATTGACGTGATTGGTCCGAACTTTACGGCCCAATAGTTTTCAACGGAATATCAGGCTGCGGCGTGCTGGGCTGATTCAGCATGTCGCCGTTTTTCCTCTCCGGCAGCATATGCTGCTGATTCAACGAACTATCCATATTATGGTTGCCGTTTAACATCCCGCCGTTGGTGTTGGGCAGCATTTGCTGCCGGGCGGGATTTAGCTCCCCCGGCTGCGACTGCAATACCCGCTGCGAGTTGCTGTTAATCTGATTTTCTAAATGTTGCTGCTGTAATTGCGTCTGCGTTTTCAGTTGCTGATTCAGCATCCCTTTTTGCTGGATTTGCTGCGTTTGCATTTGGGTTTGCATCCGCTGCTGACTGGGGATCTGATACCCCGGCTGGTTAGGGTTGTTCAGAGTATTAATGGGCTGTGCAAAGCCGACAAACGGCAGGAGTGCCGTCAAAAGCAGAAGTCGTTTCATCGCGTATCCTCCTCTGAAGATATCCTTTAAGTTTACTCGCTTCCCGGCAAAACGATGATTAATTCAGAGTTATATACCAGGCTTAGCTGGGGTTGCCCCACACATAACTGGAGAATAACGATGATAAAACCGACGTTTTTACGCCGGGCGGCGATTACAGCTTTGCTTTCAGGATGTTGTTTTAGTGCGGCAGCCGCGCCACCTGCGCCGCCGCCTGTCTCGTATGGCGTGGAGGAAGATGTCTTTCATCCGGTACGCGCGAAGCAGGGGATGGTGGCGTCTGTGGATGCTACTGCCACTCAGGTGGGGGTGGATATCCTTAAAGAAGGTGGTAATGCCGTTGATGCCGCCGTGGCAGTGGGATATGCGCTGGCGGTAACGCATCCGCAGGCGGGGAATCTGGGCGGCGGCGGTTTTATGCTGATTCGCACTAAAGATGGCAATACGACTTCTATCGACTTCCGTGAGATGGCACCCGCCAAAGCAACCCGCGATATGTTCCTCGATGATCAGGGCAACCCGGACAGCAAAAAATCACTCACTTCGCATCTGGCCTCAGGAACGCCTGGCACGGTCGCAGGCTTCTCGCTGGCGCTGGAGAAGTACGGCACCATGCCGCTGAACAAAGTGGTGCAACCGGCGTTTAAACTGGCGCGCGATGGTTTTATCGTTAACGATGCGCTGGCCGACGATCTCAAAACTTACGGCAGTGAAGTGCTGCCGAATCACGAAAACAGCAAGGCTATCTTCTGGAAAGAGGGCGAGCCGCTGAAAAAGGGCGACAAACTGGTGCAGGCGAATCTGGCAAAGAGCCTGGAGATGATTGCTGAAAATGGCCCGGACGAATTCTACAAAGGCACGATAGCTGAGCAGATCGCCCAGGAGATGCAGAAAAACGGCGGCCTGGTAAGCAAAGAAGATTTAGCGGCGTATAAAGCGGTGGAACGCACACCGATTAGCGGCGATTATCGCGGGTATCAGGTTTACTCCATGCCACCGCCATCCTCCGGCGGGATTCATATCGTGCAGATTCTGAATATCCTGGAAAACTTCGATATGAAGAAATATGGCTTTGGCAGCGCCGATGCGATGCAAATCATGGCAGAAGCTGAGAAATACGCCTACGCCGACCGCTCGGAATATCTTGGCGACCCGGATTTCGTCAAAGTGCCGTGGCAGGCGCTGACCAATAAAGCCTATGCCAAATCCATTGCCGATCAAATTGATATCAATAAAGCGAAGCCGTCCAGCGAAATTCGCCCAGGCAAACTTGCGCCTTATGAGAGTAACCAAACTACCCATTACTCAGTGGTGGATAAAGACGGTAACGCGGTAGCGGTGACCTATACGTTGAACACCACCTTCGGTACGGGTATTGTTGCGGGCGAGAGCGGTATTCTGCTCAATAACCAGATGGATGATTTCTCCGCCAAACCGGGCGTACCGAACGTTTACGGGCTGGTGGGCGGTGATGCCAACGCCGTCGGGCCGAACAAACGCCCGCTGTCATCGATGTCACCAACCATTGTGGTGAAAGAAGGTAAAACCTGGCTGGTCACCGGTAGCCCAGGCGGGAGCCGGATTATCACCACCGTGCTGCAAATGGTGGTGAACAGCATCGATTATGGAATGAACGTTGCCGAAGCGACCAATGCGCCGCGTTTCCACCATCAGTGGTTGCCGGACGAGCTGCGTGTTGAGAAAGGATTTAGCCCGGATACGCTCAAACTGCTGGAAGCAAAAGGTCAGAAAGTGGCGCTGAAAGAGGCGATGGGCAGCACGCAAAGCATTATGGTTGGGCCGGACGGTGAGTTGTATGGGGCATCTGACCCGCGCTCGGTGGATGATTTAACAGCGGGGTATTAATATCTTAAGCCCTCTACCGGTAGGTGAGGGCTTAAATGACAAACTTAGATTACAAATTCTTTATTTCACCCGCGCCATAAAATACGCATCGACATATTCGCCATTTCGCAACGCGTACTTTTTACCAGTTCCTTCAATCTCAAAGCCGTGTTTTTTATAGATCTTAATTGCCGGGGCATTATCGACAAACACGGTTAGTTCAATGCGATCTACCCGCAGCCAGTTGTCGCACATCTCAATCATCTCTCGCATCAGGGCGCTGGCGACGCCGCGATTGTGCCAGCGGGAGTCGACGCAGATACCAAAATCGGCAACATGACTGCGGCGCGGGCGTTGCTGCACGTCAATGGTGAGATGACCCACGACGGTTCCATCAATACAGGCGACTAACTGTTTGATGCCGGGACGATCGGCGAGTCGCTCCTGCCACAGATGATCGGAAGGATGAGGCACCTGTAGTGTGTTGTAATACACCTCCGGCTGGGCGTGAATTTGCCGAATGGCCTCGTAATCGCGCGTTTCAGCGTGGCGTATCACTATCTCACTCATTCCTCTGTCCTCTTTGGGGTAAATGTCCCTTTCAACATCATTGACTTTCAAATGCGAGTCAAATGCATTTTTTTACAAAAAGTGTTGGACAAGTGCGAATGAGAATGATTATTATTGTCTCGCGATCAGGAAGACCCTCGCGGAGAACCTGAAAGCACGACATTGCTCACATTGCTTCCAGTATTACTTAGCCAGCCGGGTGCTGGCTTTTTTTTGCTTGTCATTTTGTCCACGGGGAATGTTCCTCGTGTTGAGACAAATGCAAAATCGCCTGATGCGCTACGCTTATCAGTCCTACAAATAGTCCTGAACCGTAGGTCGGATAAGGCGTTCACGCCGCATCCGGCATGATCAAAGTGCACTTTGCCAACAATCTGACGTACTGAAGCACAGGCATAGGAACCGCGTCCGCTTTGCGTTAAGGTGTAACTAACCACCTTAAAAAAGGACGAAATCATGGCCATCAACTGCGCCTTTATTGGCTTCGGCAAAAGCACCACCCGCTACCATCTGCCGTATGTACTTAACCGCAAGGATAGCTGGCATGTCGCGCATATTTTCCGCCGCCATGCGAAGCCGGAAGAACAGGCTCCTGTCTACTCGCATATCCATTTCACCAGCGATCTCGACGAAGTATTAAACGATCCTGACGTTAAGCTGATTGTCGTCTGCACTCACGCGGACAGCCACTTCGAGTATGCGAAGCGTGCGCTGGAAGCCGGGAAAAATGTGCTGGTTGAAAAACCGTTCACCCCGACGCTTGCGCAGGCGAAAGAGCTGTTTGCGCTGGCGAAAAGCAAAGGGCTGACCGTCACGCCGTATCAGAATCGTCGCTTTGATTCCTGCTTCCTGACGGCGAAAAAAGCGATTGAAAGCGGCAAGCTGGGAGAGATTGTCGAAGTGGAAAGCCATTTTGACTACTACCGCCCGGTGGCAGAAACCAAACCTGGACTGCCGCAGGATGGCGCATTTTATGGCCTTGGCGTGCATACCCTCGACCAGATTATCTCGCTGTTCGGTCGCCCGGATCATGTGGCTTACGACATTCGCAGCCTGCGTAATAAAGCCAATCCGGACGACACCTTCGAAGCGCAGCTGTTTTATGGTGATTTGAAAGCCATCGTCAAAACCAGCCATCTGGTGAAAATCGATTATCCGAAATTTATCGTTCACGGTAAGAAAGGTACATTTATTAAATACGGCATCGACCAGCAGGAAACCAGCCTGAAGGCTAATATTATGCCGGGCGAACCGGGATTCGCAGTGGATGATTCGGTCGGTGTGCTGGAGTATGTCAATGACGAGGGCGTGACTGTAAGAGAAGAGATGAAGCCGGAGGTGGGCGACTACGGACGCGTATATGATGCGCTGTATCAAACCATCACCAACGGTGCACCAAATTACGTCAAGGAATCTGAAGTTCTTACTAATCTGGAAATCCTTGAACGTGGTTTTGAACAAGCTTCTCCCTCTACAGTGACTCTCGCGAAGTAAGTTTGATGGCTCCTCGAATAGTTCAATTTTTTTGAACAGAGGGGTCAATTTTCACCCTCTATCATCCCAGGCGGATCGGGTCCACACTAAGCCCATCGAAAACATTCAGGGGGTGAATACAAATGATCTACTTACGCAAAGCAAATGAACGTGGTCATGCGAATCATGGCTGGCTGGACTCCTGGCACACTTTCTCTTTTGCCAACTATTACGATCCGAATTTTATGGGCTTCTCCGCGCTGCGTGTCATTAACGACGACGTGATTGAAGCAGGGCAGGGTTTCGGCACTCACCCACATAAAGATATGGAAATTTTGACCTACGTGCTGGAAGGTACTGTTGAGCATCAGGACAGCATGGGCAATAAAGAGCAGGTTCCGGCGGGCGAGTTCCAGATAATGAGTGCGGGTACGGGTATTCGTCACTCAGAGTACAACCCCAGCAGCACCGAGCGTCTGCATCTGTATCAGATCTGGATCATGCCTGAAGAAAACGGCATTACGCCGCGTTATGAACAGCGTCGCTTTGATGCCGTGCAGGGCAAACAACTGGTGCTTTCGCCGGATGCGCGTGATGGTTCGTTGAAAGTGCATCAGGATATGGAACTGTATCGCTGGGCGCTGCTGAAAGATGAACAGTCGGTGCATCAGATTGCCGCTGAACGCCGCGTCTGGATCCAGGTGGTGAAAGGCAATGTCACCATTAACGGTGTGAAAGCCTCGACCAGTGATGGTCTGGCAATCTGGGATGAGCAGGCAATCTCCATCCACGCCGATAGCGACAGTGAAATTCTGCTGTTCGATTTGCCACCAGTCTAAATTTATCTCACAAACCTTCCTGAGGAATCAGGAAGGTTGTGATGCGTCCGTGGTAAACTAAAGGAATCTATCCCTTTTGTACCCTTCAGGACGATGAAAAAGAAAAGACCCGTACTTCAGGATGTGGCTGACCGTGTAGGCGTGACCAAAATGACGGTCAGCCGTTTTTTACGCAACCCGGAGCAGGTCTCCGTCGCCTTACGTGGCAAGATTGCCGCCGCTCTTGATGAACTGGGTTATATTCCCAACCGCGCGCCCGATATCCTCTCAAATGCCACCAGCCGGGCAATTGGCGTTCTGTTACCTTCTCTCACCAACCAGGTTTTCGCGGAAGTATTACGCGGCATCGAAAGCGTTACCGACGCGCACGGTTATCAGACTATGCTGGCGCACTACGGTTATAAACCGGAAATGGAACAAGAGCGCCTCGAATCAATGCTCTCATGGAATATCGACGGGCTGATCCTCACCGAACGAACCCACACGCCGCGCACCTTAAAGATGATTGAAGTGGCAGGTATTCCAGTGGTGGAGCTGATGGACAGTAAATCTCCGTGCCTCGATATCGCCGTCGGGTTTGATAACTTTGAAGCGGCACGCCAGATGACCACCGCCATTATTGCTCGCGGGCATCGTCACATTGCCTATCTCGGCGCACGTCTCGACGAACGTACTATCATCAAACAGAAGGGATACGAACAGGCGATGCTGGATGCCGGCCTGGTGCCATATAGCGTGATGGTTGAACAATCTTCTTCTTACTCTTCAGGTATTGAACTGATTCGCCAGGCGCGGCGGGAATATCCGCAGTTAGATGGCGTATTCTGTACCAACGATGACCTGGCTGTCGGCGCGGCGTTTGAATGTCAGCGTCTGGGGCTGAAAATCCCTGACGATATGGCAATTGCCGGTTTCCACGGTCATGATATTGGCCAGGTGATGGAGCCACGGCTGGCGAGCGTGCTGACACCGCGTGAGCGGATGGGCAGCATTGGCGCTGAACGCCTGCTGGCGCGTATTCGTGGCGAAGCAGTGACACCGAAAATGTTAGATTTAGGTTTCACCTTGTCACCGGGCGGATCTATTTAAGCTCACAAATTTGAAGTAGCTCACACTTATACACTTAAGGCACGGATGGATATTGCTTCTGATTTTGTCCGGCTGGACAATGTTACCGATAACAGTTACCCGTAACATTTTTAATTCTTGTATTGTGGGGGCACCACTTTGAGCACGACTAACCATGATCACCACATTTACGTCTTGATGGGCGTATCGGGCAGCGGCAAATCTGCGGTCGCCAGTGAAGTGGCGCATCAACTTCATGCCGCGTTTCTTGATGGCGATTTCCTCCATCCGCGTCGCAATATCGAAAAAATGGCGTCCGGTGAACCGCTGAATGATGACGATCGCAAACCGTGGTTACAGGCACTGAACGACGCCGCGTTTGCTATGCAGCGCACCAATAAAGTGTCGCTGATCGTCTGTTCCGCACTGAAAAAGCACTATCGCGACCTGCTGCGCGCGGGTAATCCGAATCTCTCTTTCATCTACCTGAAAGGCGATTTTGATGTAATTGAAAGCCGTCTGAAAGCGCGTAAAGGCCATTTCTTTAAAACCCAAATGCTGGTGACGCAGTTTGAAACGCTGCAAGAACCGGGTGCGGACGAAACCGATGTACTGGTGGTGGATATCGATCAACCGCTGGAAGGTGTTGTGGCAAGCACCATTGAGGTTATTAAAAAAGGCAAATAAGTAGTGAGTACATTAACGCTTGTTTTAACAGCAGTAGGGTCTGTTTTACTGCTGCTGTTTTTAGTCATGAAAGCGCGTATGCACGCTTTCCTGGCTTTGATGGTGGTGTCTATGGGGGCTGGCCTTTTTTCCGGTATGCCGCTCGATAAAATCGCAGCGACGATGGAAAAAGGGATGGGAGGCACCCTCGGCTTCCTGGCGGTGGTTGTCGCTCTGGGAGCCATGTTTGGCAAGATCTTACATGAAACCGGCGCAGTCGATCAGATTGCCGTCAAAATGCTCAAATCCTTCGGTCACAGCCGCGCGCATTATGCCATTGGCCTTGCGGGGCTGGTTTGTGCGCTACCGCTGTTCTTTGAAGTGGCGATTGTTCTGCTGATTAGCGTTGCTTTCTCAATGGCGCGCCATACCGGCACGAACCTGGTGAAACTGGTTATCCCGTTATTCGCCGGCGTGGCGGCAGCGGCGGCGTTCTTATTGCCGGGGCCAGCGCCAATGCTGCTGGCATCGCAGATGAACGCCGACTTTGGCTGGATGATCTTGATTGGCCTGTGTGCGGCAATTCCGGGAATGATTATTGCCGGGCCGCTGTGGGGTAATTTCATCAGCCGCTACGTGGAACTGCATATTCCTGACGACATCAGCGAACCGCATCTCGGCGAAGGCAAAATGCCATCTTTCGGATTCAGCCTGTCGCTAATCCTGTTGCCGCTGGTGCTGGTAGGTCTTAAAACCATTGCCGCGCGTTTTGTGCCGGAAGGCTCTACCGCTTACGAATGGTTTGAGTTTATCGGCCATCCGTTTACCGCGATTCTGGTTGCTTGTCTGGTGGCGATTTATGGTCTGGCGATGCGTCAGGGTATGCCGAAAGACAAAGTGATGGAGATTTGCGGTCACGCGCTGCAACCGGCGGGGATCATTCTGCTGGTAATTGGTGCGGGCGGCGTGTTCAAACAGGTACTGGTTGACTCTGGCGTAGGTCCGGCACTGGGCGAAGCGTTAACCGGGATGGGCCTGCCGATTGCGATTACCTGTTTCGTGCTGGCAGCAGCGGTGCGTATCATTCAGGGTTCTGCAACGGTTGCCTGCTTAACGGCAGTGGGGCTGGTGATGCCGGTTATTGAACAACTGAACTACTCCGGTGCGCAAATGGCGGCGCTGTCGATTTGTATCGCTGGTGGTTCGATTGTTGTCAGCCACGTTAACGACGCTGGTTTCTGGTTGTTCGGTAAATTTACCGGCGCGACCGAAGCCGAAACGCTGAAAACCTGGACCATGATGGAAACCATCCTCGGCACTGTCGGTGCTATCGTCGGGATGATTGCGTTCCAGCTGTTGAGTTAATTACCGCGACAAATTACTGCGAGCTTGCTCGCAGTAATTCATTTCTCTTTTTTCCTCTCTTCATCTTTTTGATCTCTCTCGCAAAAATACTGGCTCATTATCCGTTCTAATCACTGCGTTAACGGACGCAGGAGAAGATGATGGAGAAACACGGAGCTGAATTGCTGTTACAGCGGATGTTAAGTAACACCACCGCTACCTTCAGGGAAGGGCAATGGGAAGCTATAGATGCGGTGGTTAATCAGCGGCGAAAACTGCTGGTTGTACAGCGCACTGGCTGGGGGAAAAGCGCCGTGTACTTCATCGCCAGTAAAATCTTCCGCGATCGCGGCGCTGGCCCGACAATTATCATCTCTCCTTTGCTTGCCCTGATGCGTAACCAGGTTGCCGCCGCTGAACGGTTAGGTATTACGGCTGAAACGTTGAATTCTACAAACAGGGAAGAATGGCAGCGCATTAGCGATAATTTGCTGCAAGGTGAGGTCGATTGCTTGCTGGTTTCCCCGGAACGTTTGGCAAACCAGGACTTTATCGAAACGGTTTTATATCCTATAGCCGATCGTATTGGCTTGCTTGTGGTCGACGAGGCGCACTGCATCTCTGATTGGGGGCACGATTTTCGCCCGGATTACCGACGTATATTAGATATTTTGCGCCAGTTGCCTGCGAATACCCCTGTTCTGGGTACAACCGCGACAGCGAATAACCGTGTCGTTGAGGATATCCGTCAGCAATTGGGTGACATTGTGATTCAGCGTGGAACGCTGGCTCGCGAAAGTTTGGCGCTTGATGCCTTAGTCTTAGGTGAACAGTCATCCCGTCTGGCATGGTTAGCGACGGTTATCCCTCAGTTTTCCAAATCGGGAATTGTTTATACCCTGACTACGCGCGATGCCGAACTTGTCGCCGAGTGGTTAAGGAAAAATGGTATCAGTGCATTTGCGTACTACAGCGGCGTGACTTGTG
Organism: Escherichia sp. 93.0816; assembly: GCF_013368855.2. Taxonomy (NCBI): domain Bacteria; kingdom Pseudomonadati; phylum Pseudomonadota; class Gammaproteobacteria; order Enterobacterales; family Enterobacteriaceae; genus Escherichia; species Escherichia sp. 93.0816. The sequence goes on from NZ_JABWNC020000007.1 coordinate 92,825, forward strand.
AAGGCGCGGAAGATTCTAATACTGCCAGGGAATATCTGGAGCAGGCACTGCTGGCAAATAAAATCAAAGTGCTGGTCGCGACGACGGCATTAGGTATGGGGTTTGATAAACCTGATTTAGGTTTCGTCATTCATTATCAGATGCCAGGGTCGATTGTCGGTTACTACCAACAGGTGGGGCGCGCCGGGCGTGCTATAGATTCCGCAGTTGGCATATTGCTTTGTGGTGGCGAAGACCGCGCTATTCATCAATTCTTCCGTGAAAGCGCCTTTCCTGCGGAGGCACAAATTCATGAAATACTCAATGTACTTAGCGAGAATGACGGTCTTACTCTACGAGGCATTGAACAACGGACGAATCTCCGTTATGGGCAAATAGAAAAAGCACTGAAATTATTGGTAGCTGAAAATCCATCGCCTGTGGTGTATACCGAGAAATTATGGCGCAGAACTATCGTCAGTTTTTCTCCTGACCATGAAAGAATTAACCATTTGATGAATCAGAGAAAAAGTGAACTGGCAGACGTTGAAAGCTATATCACGACTAAGGAGTGCAAAATGCAATTTCTGCGCCGCGCACTCGATGAGCCAAGTGCCGAACGTTGTGGTAAATGTAGCAGTTGTCTTCAGCATCCGTTGTTGTCGCCCGACATTGATAGCGGCTTACTCCATGCAGCAAATTTATTTATTAAACACGCTGACCTGCCATTAAATCTCAATAAACAGGTGGCATCTGGGGCTTTTACACAATACGGATTTAAAGGGAACTTACCTGCGGATTTACAAGGATCTACGGGGCGAATCCTTTCTCGTTGGGGGGATTCCGGGTGGGGAAAGCAGGTAGCACAGGAGAAAAATATGGGGCGCTTCAGTGATGAGCTGGTGGAGGCATGTGCGGAAATGGTTCGCCAACGCTGGAATCCGCATCCTGAACCAACCTGGGTATGCTGCGTTCCTTCATTAAGGCACCTCGACCTGGTTCCTGATTTTGCCCGGCGACTGGCGGCGAAACTTGGCTTACCTTTTATTGATGCCATTGGAAAAGTCGTGGACAATCCACCACAGAAAATGCAGCAAAACCGTTTTCACCAGTGTCAAAATCTCGACGGGGCGTTTGTGATTACCCCTCCTTTGATGCCAGGCCCGGCGTTGCTGGTTGACGATATCGTGGATTCTGCATGGACGCTGACAGTTCTGACAGCACTGTTACGCCAGGCAGGTTGCCCGACGGTTTATCCTCTTGCCCTTGCTTCTACCTCGGTAAAAAATTGATGAATCTTTCAGCCAATGCACAAGCGACTCTCCTGCTAACCAGCGATTTTTTTCGCGCGGCGGCGAGTGAGCATAAACCTCTTAGCAATAGTGAATGGGGGAAGTTTGCATTATGGCTGAAGCACCAACGTATCAGTCCCGCCGATCTTCTGGTGCCGCAACCGCAAGAGAAACTTACAGGCTGGAGCGATCCGCGTATTTCTCAGGAGCGTATTCTTGGCTTGCTGGCGCGCGGTCATAGTCTGGCGTTGGCGGTAGATAAGTGGCAACGCGCTGGTTTATGGATCTTAACCCGAGGCGATGCCGATTATCCCGTTCGCTTGAAAAACCGATTGCGAACGGATGCCCCTCCCGTTTTATTTGGCTGCGGGAATAAAGCATTACTGCAAGCGGAAGGTATGGCGATTGTTGGCTCGCGAGATGCTCCGACTGCCGATTTGCGCTATACCCAACAACTGGCAGCGAAACTGGCTCAACAGAGGATTTGCGTTATCTCTGGTGGTGCGCGAGGTATTGATGAATGTGCAATGACGTCGGCACTAGAGGCAGGGGGAACGGCCGTTGGCGTATTAGCTGATAGCTTGTTAAAAACGAGCACGTTAGTGAAATGGCGTGAAGGGCTTATAGCAGGCAATCTGGTGTTGATTTCGCCGTTTTACCCAGAAGTACGTTTCACCGTCGGCAATGCGATGGCGCGGAATAAATATATTTATTGCCTTGCTGAAAGCGCAATGGTTGTGCGTGCGGGAATGACCGGTGGAACGATAACTGGGGCGATGGAGGCATTAAAACATCAGTGGCTGCCTGTTCTGGTTAAACCAAATCAGGATGAGCAATCAGCCAATTCACGATTAGTAGAAAATGGGGCGTCATGGAGTGCTGAACAGGCTGAAAATGTGACGATCAGACTGCCAGACGTTCCTGGGCTGATGTATGACAGAGTACGCCGTAACGCTCAACCAGAACTGTTTTCACTACATGAAGATGACGCAAATTACGCAGGAATGCCCGCGCATACGCCTGTCGATTTTTATCAACTCTTTGTAGCGGAACTGGCGATCCTTGCAAAGGAATCGATAAGTATTGAAAGGCTGGCGTCTTATACTGGTTTAACCATCGAACAAGCTAGTGTATGGCTGAATCGCGCAGAAGAAGAGGGAAGAGTTATCCGATTGGGCGAAGGTCATTATCAGTTCAGGTAATAAAACAGGTGCCGCGTCAGGTTGTGTGCAGCACCTGTTTGAACCTTACCCCTTCATCCACATCCGAACGCCGTCGAGGAACATCTGGGTTGCCATCATCACCAGAATCAATCCCATCAGGCGTTCCAGCGCATTCACCCCTTTCTCGCCCAACAGACGTAAAAACAGCGATGACTGTAGCAGGATGACAAATGTGCCACCCCAGGCCAGCAGCAGGGCAATCACCAGATGCCCCATCTGATTCGGGTACTGATGAGACAGCAACATCAGCGTGGCGAGAATCGTCGGTCCGGCGACCAGCGGAATGGCTAATGGCACGATAAACGGCTCTTCACCAGCCGGAAGCCCACTGCTGTTTCCCGAGGCGCTGGGGAAAATCATCTTAATGGCGATCAGAAACAGAATGATGCCGCCAGAAATGGAGACGGTTTCCGCCCGCAGGCTAAGAAATGCCAGAATTTTCTCACCCGCAAACAGGAACACCAGCATCACCAGGAGAGCAATAAGCAACTCTCGCACCATGATTGCCCGACGTCTTTTCGGTTCAGTATGTTTCAGTACGGACATAAAAATAGGTAGGTTTCCGAGCGGATCCATAATCAAGATCAATAAAACTGCTGCAGAAATGATTTCATTCATAACTCAAGTTCCCTGATAATTGCGTTGGACTTTCTGCGTGCTTTGAAAGCAGGATAAGTCGCATTACTGATTGCTTCGCTATCATTGATTAATTTCACTTGCGACTTTGGCTGCTTTTTGTATGGTGAAAGATGTGCCTCGAGGACACCGGCACATATATACAGCACACATCTTTGCAGGAAAAAAACGCTTATGAAAAATGTTGGTTTTATCGGCTGGCGCGGTATGGTCGGCTCCGTTCTCATGCAACGCATGGTTGAAGAGCGCGACTTCGACGCCATTCGCCCTGTCTTCTTTTCGACTTCCCAGCCTGGTCAGGCTGCACCGTCCTTTGGCGGTACTACCGGCACACTTCAGGATGCCTTTGATCTGGAGGCGCTGCAGGCCCTCGATATCATCGTAACCTGTCAGGGCGGCGATTATACCAACGAAATCTATCCAAAGCTCCGTGAGAACGGGTGGCAAGGTTACTGGATTGACGCAGCATCTTCTCTGCGCATGAAAGACGACGCCATCATCATCCTTGACCCGGTCAATCAGGACGTCATTACTGACGGATTAAATAAAGGCATCAGGACTTTTGTTGGCGGTAACTGTACCGTAAGCCTGATGTTGATGTCGTTAGGCGGTTTATTCGCCAATGATCTTGTTGATTGGGTTTCCGTTGCAACCTACCAGGCGGCTTCCGGCGGTGGTGCGCGACATATGCGGGAGTTGTTAACCCAGATGGGCCAACTGTATGGCCATGTGGCGGATGAACTCGCAACCCCGTCCTCTGCTATTCTCAGTATTGAACGCAAAGTCACGACCTTAACCCGCAGCGGCGAGTTGCCGGTGGATAACTTTGGTGTTCCGCTGGCGGGTAGCCTGATTCCGTGGATCGACAAACAGCTTGATAACGGTCAGAGCCGCGAAGAATGGAAAGGGCAGGCGGAAACCAACAAGATCCTCAACACATCTTCTGTGATTCCGGTAGATGGTTTATGCGTGCGCGTCGGGGCATTGCGCTGCCATAGTCAGGCATTCACCATCAAATTGAAAAAAGATGTATCTATTCCGACCGTGGAAGAACTGCTGGCGGCTCACAATCCGTGGGCGAAAGTCGTACCAAACGATCGGGAAATCACTATGCGTGAGCTAACCCCAGCAGCCGTTACTGGCACGCTGACCACGCCGGTAGGCCGCCTGCGTAAGCTGAATATGGGACCAGAATTTCTGTCAGCCTTTACCGTAGGTGACCAGTTGCTGTGGGGGGCAGCGGAGCCGCTGCGCCGGATGCTTCGTCAACTGGCGTAATCTTTATTCATTAAATCTGGGGCGCAATGCCGCCCCTTTTAGTGCGTAATACAGGAGTAAGCGCAGATGTTTCATGATTTACCGGGAGTTAGATAGAGCATTGGCTATTCTTTAAGGGTGGCAGAATACATGAGTATTCACTGCCTTACCTGAAGGGAGGACGACGCAGAGAGGATGCACAGAGTGCTGCGCCGTTCAGGTCAAAAAAATGTCACAACCAGATGTCAAAAATCAGTTGGATGGGGTGACACAATAAAACAGGAAGACAAGCATGTCCGTTCGTATCGATAGAGACGTGATAAACGCGCTAATTGCAGGCCATTTTGCAGACCCATTTTCCGTACTGGGAATGCATAAAACTACAGCAGGACTGGAAGTCCGCGCCCTTTTACCTGACGCCACCGATGTGTGGGTGATTGAACCAAAAACCGGACGCAAAGTCGCTAAACTGGAGTGTCTCGACTCTCGTGGATTCTTCAGTGGCGTCATTCCACGACGTAAGAATTTTTTCCGCTATCAGTTGGCTGTTGTCTGGCATGGTCAGCAGAATCTTATTGATGACCCTTACCGTTTTGGCCCTTTAATTCAGGAAATGGATGCCTGGCTGTTATCTGAAGGTACTCACCTGCGCCCGTATGAAACCTTAGGCGCACACGCAGATACCATGGATGGCGTTACCGGCACGCGTTTTTCTGTCTGGGCACCCAATGCCCGCCGAGTCTCGGTTGTCGGGCAATTCAACTACTGGGATGGTCGTCGTCATCCGATGCGCCTGCGTAAAGAGAGCGGCATCTGGGAACTGTTTATCCCTGGCGCGCATAACGGTCAGCTCTATAAATACGAAATGATTGATGCCAATGGCAATCTGCGTTTGAAGTCTGATCCTTATGCCTTTGAAGCACAGATGCGTCCGGAAACCGCTTCCCTTATTTGCGGACTGCCTGAAAAGGTCGTGCAGACCGAAGAGCGCAAAAAAGCGAATCAGTTTGATGCGCCAATCTCTATCTATGAAGTTCATCTGGGTTCCTGGCGTCGTCACACCGACAACAACTTCTGGTTAAGCTATCGCGAACTGGCCGATCAACTGGTGCCTTACGCTAAATGGATGGGCTTTACCCACCTCGAACTGCTGCCAATTAACGAACATCCATTCGATGGTAGTTGGGGCTATCAACCGACGGGTCTGTACGCGCCAACTCGCCGTTTTGGTACTCGCGATGACTTCCGCTATTTCATTGATGCCGCACATGCAGCCGGTTTGAACGTCATTCTTGACTGGGTGCCGGGGCACTTCCCGACTGATGACTTTGCGCTTGCCGAATTTGACGGAACAAATCTGTATGAACACAGCGATCCCCGTGAAGGCTACCATCAGGACTGGAATACCCTGATTTACAACTATGGGCGTCGTGAAGTCAGTAATTTCCTCGTTGGCAACGCGCTGTACTGGATTGAACGTTTTGGTATTGATGCGCTGCGTGTCGATGCGGTGGCTTCGATGATTTATCGCGACTACAGCCGTAAAGAGGGCGAGTGGATCCCCAACGAGTTTGGTGGGCGCGAGAATCTGGAAGCGATTGAATTTTTACGCAATACCAACCGTATTATCGGCGAGCAAGTTCCTGGCGCGGTAACAATGGCGGAGGAGTCTACCGACTTCCCTGGCGTTTCTCGTCCGCAGGATATCGGCGGCCTCGGCTTCTGGTACAAGTGGAACCTCGGCTGGATGCACGACACCCTGGACTACATGAAGCTCGACCCGGTTTATCGTCAATACCATCACGATAAACTCACCTTCGGGATGCTCTACAACTACACTGAAAACTTCGTCCTGCCGTTGTCGCACGACGAAGTGGTGCACGGCAAAAAATCGATTCTCGACAGAATGCCGGGCGATGCATGGCAGAAGTTTGCCAATCTGCGAGCCTACTATGCCTGGATGTGGGCGTTTCCGGGCAAAAAACTGCTGTTCATGGGTAATGAATTTGCTCAAGGGCGCGAGTGGAACCACGACGCCAGCCTTGACTGGCACCTGCTGGAAGGCGGCGACAACTGGCACCACGGTGTCCAGCGTCTGGTGCGCGATCTGAACCACACTTATCGCTATCACAAAGCATTGCACGAGCTGGATTTTGACGCGTATGGCTTTGAATGGCTGGTGGTGGATGACCATGAACGTTCGGTGCTGATTTTTGTTCGCCGTGATAAAGAGGGTAATGAAATTATCGTTGCCAGTAACTTTACGCCGGTGCCACGCCATGATTATCGCTTTGGCATTAATCAGCCGGGTAAATGGCGTGAAATCCTCAATACTGATTCCATGCACTATCACGGTAGCAATACCGGTAATGGCGGCGCGGTACACAGTGATGAGATCGCCAGCCACGGTCGCCAGCATTCATTAAGCCTTACGCTACCGCCGCTGGCCACTATCTGGCTGGTTCGGGAGGGATAATGACACAACTTGCCATTGGCAATCCCGCTCCTCTTGGCGCGCATTACGACGGCCAGGGCGTTAACTTCACGCTCTTCTCCGCTCATGCCGAACGGGTAGAGCTGTGTGTGTTTGACGCTCAGGGCATCGAACATCGGTATGATTTGCCAGGACGAAGTGGTGACATCTGGCACGGTTATCTGCCGGATGCGCGCCCGGGTTTGCGTTATGGTTACCGCGTTCATGGCCCATGGCAACCCGCCATGGGGCATCGCTTTAACCCGGCGAAGTTGTTGATTGATCCTTGCGCGCGGCAAATTGTCGGGGAATTTAAAGATAACCCGCTGCTGCACGCCGGGCATAGTGATCCTGACTATCGCGACAACGCTGCTATTGCGCCGAAATGCGTAGTGGTCGTGGATCACTATGACTGGGAAGATGATGCCCCGCCGCGCACGTCGTGGGGCAGTACCATCATTTATGAAGCCCATGTCAAAGGCTTAACCTACTTGCACCCGGAGATCCCGGTCGAGATCCGTGGAACCTATAAAGCCCTGGGGCATCCGGTGATGATCAACTATTTAAAACAGTTGGGCATTACCGCACTGGAACTGCTGCCGATCGCGCAATTTGCCAGTGAGCCGCGCTTGCAACGAATGGGGTTGAGTAACTACTGGGGTTACAACCCGGTGGCGCTGTTTGCACTGCATCCGGCGTATGCATGCTCGCCCGACACGGCGTTGGATGAGTTCCGCGATGCAGTCAAAGCCCTGCACAAAGCGGGCATTGAGGTCATTCTCGACATCGTTCTCAACCACAGTGCGGAACTGGATCTCGACGGCCCGTTATTCTCCCTGCGCGGGATCGATAACCGTAGCTATTATTGGATAAGAGAAGACGGCGATTATCACAACTGGACCGGTTGCGGCAATACGCTCAATTTGAGCCATCCAGCTGTGGTGGAGTACGCCAGCGCCTGTCTACGCTATTGGGTGGAAACTTGTCATGTTGATGGCTTCCGCTTCGATCTCGCTACAGTCATGGGGCGAACGCCGGAGTTTCGTCAGGATGCGCCTCTGTTTACGGCTATTCAGAATTGCCCGGTACTTTCGCAAGTGAAGCTGATTGCCGAACCGTGGGATATCGCGCCCGGTGGCTATCAGGTGGGGAATTTCCCGCCGCTGTTTGCCGAGTGGAACGATCATTTCCGCGATGCTGCCCGGCGCTTCTGGCTGCACTATAACCTGTCGCTGGGGGAGTTTGCCGGACGCTTTGCCGCTTCCAGTGATGTTTTTAAACGTAATGGCCGTCTGCCGAGTGCTGCGATTAATCTGGTCACGGCGCATGACGGTTTTACGCTTCGCGACTGCGTTTGTTTTAACCATAAACACAATGAAGCAAACGGAGAAGAAAATCGCGACGGAACCAACAACAATTACAGTAACAATCATGGTAAAGAAGGGTTAGGCGGTACTCTTGATCTGGTTGAACGGCGGCGCGACAGCATTCACGCCCTGTTAACAACGTTGTTGCTCTCCCAGGGTACGCCGATGTTACTGGCCGGTGACGAACACGGTCACAGCCAGCATGGCAATAACAATGCTTACTGTCAGGATAACCAACTAACGTGGTTAGACTGGTCGCAAGCAAGCAGTGGCTTAACCGCGTTTACCGCCGCGTTAATCCATCTGCGCAAGCGCATTCCTGCTTTGGCAGAGGATCGCTGGTGGGAAGAAGGCGACGGCAATGTCCGTTGGCTGAATCGATATGCTCAATCTTTAAGCTCGGATGAGTGGCAGAACGGGCCAAAGCAGCTGCAAATTTTGCTTTCGGATCGTTTCTTGATCGCAATAAACGCCACGCTTGAGGTAACAGAGATTGTTTTACCTGCTGGGGAGTGGCGTGCCATTCCCCCATTCGCTGGAGAGGATAACCCAGTGATTACGGCTGTCTGGCCGGGACCTGCACACGGACTGTGTGTGTTCCAGAGATGATAAAAAAGGAGTTAGTCATGATTAGTTTAGAGAAGAACGATCACTTAATGTTGGCGCGCCAGCTGCCATTGAAGTCTGTTGCCCTGATTCTGGCGGGGGGACGCGGTACTCGCCTGAAGGATTTAACCAATAAACGAGCAAAGCCTGCCGTACACTTCGGCGGCAAGTTCCGTATTATCGACTTTGCACTGTCCAACTGTATCAACTCCGGTATCCGTCGTATGGGCGTGATCACCCAGTACCAGTCTCACACTCTGGTACAGCATATTCAGCGCGGCTGGTCGTTCTTCAATGAAGAAATGAACGAGTTTGTCGATCTGCTGCCAGCGCAGCAGAGAATGAAAGGGGAGAACTGGTATCGCGGTACGGCAGATGCCGTTACCCAAAACCTCGACATTATCCGCCGTTATAAAGCGGAGTACGTAGTGATCCTGGCGGGTGACCATATCTACAAGCAAGACTACTCGCGTATGCTTATCGACCACGTCGAAAAAGGCGCACGTTGCACCGTTGCTTGTATGCCTGTACCGATTGAAGAAGCCTCTGCATTTGGCGTTATGGCGGTTGATGGAAACGATAAAATTATCGAATTTGTTGAAAAACCGGCTAACCCGCCGTCAATGCCAAACGATCCGAGCAAATCTTTAGCAAGTATGGGGATCTACGTCTTTGACGCAGAGTACCTGTATGAATTGCTGGAAGAAGACGATCGTGATGAAAACTCCAGCCACGACTTTGGTAAGGATTTGATTCCAAAAATTACCGAAGCAGGCCTCGCCTATGCGCATCCATTCCCGCTCTCTTGTGTACAGTCCGATCCGGACGCCGAGCCGTACTGGCGTGATGTTGGGACACTGGAGGCTTACTGGAAAGCGAACCTGGATCTGGCTTCTGTCGTGCCGGAACTGGATATGTACGATCGCAACTGGCCGATTCGCACCTACAATGAATCATTGCCGCCAGCGAAATTCGTTCAGGATCGCTCCGGTAGCCATGGGATGACCCTTAACTCACTGGTTTCCGGCGGTTGTGTGATCTCTGGTTCGGTGGTGGTGCAGTCCGTTCTGTTCTCACGCGTTCGCGTGAATTCATTCTGCAACATTGATTCCGCCGTATTGCTGCCGGAAGTATGGGTAGGTCGCTCGTGCCGTCTGCGTCGCTGCGTCATTGACCGCGCTTGTGTCATTCCGGAAGGAATGGTGATTGGTGAGGATGCAGAAGAGGATGCACGTCGTTTCTATCGTTCAGAAGAAGGCATTGTGCTGGTTACGCGCGAAATGCTACGGAAGTTAGGGTATAAACAGGAGCGATAATGCAGGTTTTACATGTATGTTCAGAGATGTTCCCGCTGCTTAAAACCGGCGGTCTGGCTGATGTTATTGGGGCATTACCCGCAGCACAAATCGCAGACGGCGTTGACGCTCGCGTACTGTTGCCTGCATTTCCCGATATTCGCCGTGGCGTGACCGATGCGAAGGTGGTATCTCGCCGCGATACCTTCGCCGGACATTTCACGCTGCTGTTTGGGCATTACAACGGGGTTGGCATTTACCTGATTGATGCACCGCATCTCTACGATCGTCCCGGAAGCCCGTATCACGATACCAACTTATTTGCTTACACCGACAACGTATTGCGTTTTGCACTGCTCGGGTGGGTTGGAGCGGAGATGGCAAGCGGCCTTGACCCATTCTGGCGCCCCGATGTTGTGCACGCGCACGACTGGCATGCGGGTCTTGCGCCTGCGTATCTGGCGGCACACGGGCGTCCGGCGAAGTCGGTGTTTACTGTGCACAACCTGGCCTATCAAGGCATGTTTTATGCACATCACATGAATGACATCCAATTGCCATGGTCATTCTTTAATGTTCACGGGCTGGAATTCAACGGGCAAATCTCTTTCCTGAAGGCCGGATTGTATTACGCCGACCACATTACAGCGGTTAGTCCGACCTACGCTCGTGAGATTACTGAACCACAGTTTGCCTACGGTATGGAAGGTTTACTCCAGCAGCGTCATCGTGAAGGACGACTTTCCGGCGTACTGAACGGCGTGGACGAGAAAATATGGAGTCCAGAGACGGACTTACTTTTAGCCTCGCGTTACACCCGCGATTCATTGGAGGATAAAGCGGAGAATAAGCGCCAGTTGCAAATCGCAATGGGGCTTAAGGTTGACGATAAAGTGCCGCTTTTTGCAGTGGTGAGCCGTCTGACCAGCCAGAAAGGACTGGATTTGGTGCTGGAAGCCTTACCGGGTCTTCTGGAACAGGGCGGACAACTGGCACTGCTCGGTGCGGGCGATCCGATATTGCAGGAAGGTTTTCTTGCTGCAGCGGCGGAGCATCCCGGCAAGGTTGGTGTACAGATTGGTTATCACGAAGCATTTTCGCATCGCATTATGGGCGGCGCGGACGTCATTCTGGTTCCCAGTCGTTTTGAACCGTGCGGCTTAACGCAACTTTATGGATTGAAGTACGGCACGCTGCCACTGGTGCGGCGTACCGGTGGGCTTGCTGATACGGTTTCTGACTGTTCTCTTGAGAACCTTGCAGATGGCGTCGCCAGTGGGTTTGTCTTTGAAGATAGTAATGCCTGGTCGCTGTTACGGGCTATTCGACGCGCTTTTGTTCTGTGGTCTCGCCCTTCACTGTGGCGGTTTGTGCAACGTCAGGCTATGGCAATGGATTTTAGCTGGCAGGTCGCGGCGAAGTCGTACCGTGAGCTTTACTATCGCTTGAAATAGTTTTCAGGAAACGCCTATATGAATGCTCCGTTTACATATTCATCGCCCACGCTAAGCGTAGAAGCTCTTAAGCACTCTATCGCTTACAAGCTGATGTTTACGATTGGAAAGGATCCGGTCGTCGCCAATAAACATGAATGGCTGAACGCAACGTTATTTGCTGTGCGCGATCGTCTCGTGGAGCGCTGGTTACGCTCGAATCGTGCCCAGCTATCACAAGAAACTCGCCAGGTTTACTACCTGTCGATGGAGTTTTTGATTGGCCGTACTCTCTCCAACGCCATGCTGTCGTTAGGTATTTATGACGATGTCCAGGGTGCGCTGGAGTCGATGGGATTAAATCTCGAAGAGTTGATTGATGAAGAAAATGACCCAGGTCTCGGTAATGGTGGCCTGGGGCGTCTGGCGGCCTGCTTCCTGGATTCGCTGGCGACTTTAGGATTGCCAGGGCGTGGTTACGGCATCCGTTATGACTACGGTATGTTCAAACAGAACATCGTTAACGGCAGTCAGAAAGAGTCTCCGGACTACTGGCTGGAGTACGGCAATCCGTGGGAATTTAAACGCCACAATACGCGCTACAAAGTGCGTTTTGGCGGACGTATTCAGCAAGAAGGTAAGAAAACTCGCTGGATTGAAACCGAAGAAATTCTGGCCGTAGCTTACGACCAAATCATCCCCGGTTATGATACTGACGCGACCAACACTTTGCGTCTGTGGAGTGCTCAAGCCAGTAGCGAAATTAATCTTGGTAAATTTAACCAGGGGGACTACTTCGCGGCAGTGGAAGATAAAAACCACTCTGAGAACGTATCCCGCGTACTGTACCCGGATGACTCCACCTATTCCGGACGTGAACTGCGTTTGCGTCAGGAATATTTCCTGGTATCTTCGACCATTCAGGACATTTTAAGTCGCCATTATCAGTTGCATAAAACCTACGATAATCTGGCGGATAAAATCGCGATTCACCTCAACGACACCCATCCGGTGCTGTCGATTCCTGAGCTGATGCGTCTGCTGATCGATGAGCACAAATTTAGCTGGGACGACGCTTTTGAAGTGTGCTGCGAGGTCTTCTCCTACACCAACCACACGCTGATGAGCGAGGCGCTGGAAACCTGGCCGGTCGATATGCTGGGTAAAATTCTGCCGCGCCATTTGCAGATTATCTTTGAAATCAACGACTATTTCCTGAAAACCTTGCAGGAGCAGTATCCGAACGATACCGACCTGCTGGGACGGGCGTCGATCATTGATGAATCGAATGGGCGTCGTGTGCGCATGGCCTGGCTGGCTGTTGTGGTCAGCCACAAAGTTAACGGCGTATCGGAGCTGCACTCTAATCTGATGGTGCAATCGCTGTTTGCTGACTTTGCGAAGATCTTCCCTGGACGTTTCACCAACGTTACCAACGGTGTGACCCCGCGTCGCTGGCTGGCGGTGGCGAATCCGTCGCTTTCAGGTGTGCTGGATCAACACCTCGGTCGTAACTGGCGTACCGATCTGAGTCAATTAAACGAGTTGCAACAGCATTGTGATTTTCCGATGGTCAATCATGCTGTTCATCAGGCGAAACTGGAGAACAAAAAGCGTCTGGCGGAGTACATCGCCCAACAATTGAATGTGGTGGTGAATCCGAAGGCGCTGTTTGATGTGCAAATCAAACGTATTCACGAATACAAACGTCAATTGATGAATGTGTTGCACGTGATCACCCGCTATAACCGCATCAAGGCCGATCCAGATGCGAAGTGGGTTCCACGAGTGAATATCTTTGGCGGTAAGGCGGCTTCGGCCTATTACATGGCGAAGCACATTATCCATTTGATCAATGATGTAGCGAAAGTGATCAACAACGATCCACAGATTGGCGATAAGCTGAAAGTGGTGTTTATCCCGAACTACAGCGTCAGCCTGGCGCAGCTGATCATTCCGGCAGCCGATCTTTCCGAACAGATTTCGCTGGCGGGTACGGAAGCCTCCGGCACCAGTAACATGAAGTTTGCACTTAACGGCGCACTGACTATCGGTACGCTGGACGGTGCGAATGTCGAAATGCTGGATCATGTCGGAGCGGACAATATCTTTATCTTTGGTAACACTGCGGAAGAAGTGGAAGAGCTGCGTCGTCAGGGCTACAAACCGCGTGAATACTACGAGAAAGATGAAGAGCTGCATCAGGTGCTGACGCAAATCGGCAGCGGTGTGTTTAGTCCGGAAGATCCGGGTCGCTACCGCGATCTGGTTGATTCGCTGATCAACTTTGGCGATCACTACCAGGTGCTGGCGGATTATCGCAGCTATGTCGATTGTCAGGATAAAGTTGACGAACTGTACGAGCGTCCGGAAGAGTGGACAGCCAAAGCGATGCTGAACATCGCAAATATGGGCTATTTCTCTTCTGACCGGACTATCAAAGAGTACGCCGATCTTATCTGGCATATTGATCCGGTGAGATTGTAATTTCGCTAAAAATAGAACGGGGCCAAAAGGTCCCGTTTTTTTTCGCCTTTATTTCGGAAAAGTGTCCAGCGGGGACGAGGATACTGGAGGAGTATAATTTCGCCATTCAGAAAGAATGGACAGAATGATGCAAAACAGAAAATGGATTTTGACCTCGCTGGTAATGACTTTTTTCGGTATTCCCATACTGGCGCAATTTTTGGCAGCGGTTATTGCCATGCTGGGTGCCGGGATTGCCGCTATTCTTGAGTTTTGCAATCTACTCCTCACACCAACAATTTACCTTTTACTCAACGTTTTTATGCTGGCGCTGGGTGCGATAGTGATATTTTTCTCGGGTCGAGTGTGGGCGAGAGATAGCGCCCCAGAAAACAGAGAAATAGCCGTCTGGCGACAATGTCTTTTTTTATTACCTGCATTATTAACCCTGGTTGGCTGGATAATCACGCTACATCTGGCAGATTATCAATTTCGCCAGATGGGTTCGGGCTGGTTGGCAGATCTTATGCTTCCTTGGCTGGGCGTTTTGTTAGTCACATTAGTCGGTGGTGAGTACTGGTGGATGGTCATTATTCCCGTTGGGGCGCATATCAGTTTTTCGCTGGGATACGCCTGGCCGACAAGACATCCTTTAACCGGCACATTCGGGCTACGTTACCGTAATTCACTTCTGTTTATCCTTCTCCTGCTGGGTTTTGTCGCTGGTTATCAGGCTCATTTATATAAACAGCTTAATCCCGGTGTCGGTGTTCGCGAAGATATTGATACCTGGGCCTGGCGACCCGACAAACTCAATAATCAACTGACGCCACTGCGTGGTAAACCACAAATTCAGTTTACGCAAAATTGGCCGCGACTCGATGGTGCTACGGCAGCGTACCCCATTTATGCCTCTGCCTTTTATGCGTTAAGCGTTATACCGGAAGATTTTCACGTCAGGGAATATCTGGATAACTCTCGCACGCCGGAGGCGTATAACAAAATCGTTAAGGGCGATGCCGATATTATCTTTGTGGCGCAACCTTCTGGTGGGCAGAAAAAGCGTGCAGAGGAATCGGGCGTCACTTTGATATACGCCCCCTTTGCCCGCGAAGCATTTGTTTTCATCGTTAATGCAGATAACCCGGTTAATTCCCTGACAGAACAACAAGTGCGTGACATCTTTAGTGGCGCTATTACTAACTGGCGTACTGTTGGGGGAGATGATCAAGAGATCCAGACCTGGCAACGCCCGGAAGACTCAGGCAGTCAGACGGTGATGCAATCACTGGTGATGAAAGATGTCCGCATGATCTCGCCGCAGGAAACCGAAGTGGCAAGCGTGATGGAAGGCATGATTAAAGTCGTTGCTGAATACCGTAATACAAACAACTCCATTGGCTATACCTTCCGCTATTACGCGACGCAAATGAATGCCGATAAGAATATCAAGTTGTTAGCGATTAACGGTATTACACCGACTGCGGAAAACATTCGTAACGGCAAATATCCGTATATAGTCGATGCTTTTATGGTGACGCGGGAAAATACGACGTCAGAAACACAAAAATTGGTGGAATGGTTTTTAACGCCACAAGGACAGAGTCTGGTGGAAGATGTGGGTTATGTGCCGATGTATCCAACAATGAAATAACCCTGGAGAGAAAGGAATCAGCGCGATGAATAAATTCACCGGTATTTTACTATTAGGCACGGCATTACTGGCGGGATGTGTCGACCGGGAAGGGTACTATAACAGTGTCAGAGAAGAAGAGAGCCATGGACTGACTTCTCTGCATGGTCAACCTGAATTACATTACAGCGAAGATTGGTCAAGATGGCCAAGAGTGTACGGCGCTACGGCCTTATACCCGCTGTATGCCTCTGCATATTATCAATTAATACCCGAGCCGAAAGATGCGGATCGAACCTCGCGTGCCTGGCAAGCGTATGGTTTGCAGCAAACCCGAACAGCAGAAGCCTACGATAGTCTAATTAAAGGTACTGCGACCGTTATTTTTGTCGCACAACCGTCAGAAGGGCAGAAAAAACGAGCAGAACAAGCGGGGGTTAAGCTGAAATATACCGCTTTCGCCCGCGAAGCCTTTGTCTTTATCGTTGATATCAAAAACCCCGTTAATTCACTTAGCGAACAGCAGGTCAAAGACATTTTTAGCGGTAAAGTGAGTCGCTGGAATAAAGTGGGCGGTAGTGACGAACGTATAAAAGTCTGGCAGAGGCCAGAGGATTCTGGAAGCCAAACGGTTATGAAGGGACTGGTTATGCAAGACACCCCAATGCTGCCAGCTAAAAAATCCACTGTAATTGATCTCATGGGCGGTTTAATTACCGAAGTAGCCGACTACCAAAATACACCATCTTCCGTTGGTTATACCTTTCATTATTATGTCACGCGTATGAATGACAACATGCTCAAAATGCGCAAGCAGATCAAATTACTGGCAATTAACGGTATCTCCCCAACTGAGGAAAATATTCGCAACGGAACTTATCCATACCTTGTGGATGCTTATATGGTGACGCGCGAAAATCCCACGTCGGAAACGCAGAAATTCGTTGACTGGTTTTTAAGCCCGCAGGGACAACAATTGGTAGAGGATGTGGGGTATGTGCCGCTGTATAAAACGTTATTAGATATTAAATAATTAAGTAAGTAGGATGCAGATATGGATATGAGTATGAAGACATTATTACTTGTCAGCAGTTGCTTACTCTCTTTTCCTGAGAGTTATGCTGCATACCAGAATATTTCACCACCTTTCGAGCATTACACTTTAGCTTGTGAAATAGAATCCGCTAAAACAGCCGGAGCGGTGGACAGATTATCAGATCTGGGAAGACGACTGGATGATTGATGAGTGTTTATGCGCGATGTATGACGCATCACCTGAATCATCAGGATAATAAAGATGAATAAAATCAGACTTTATATTTCTCCGCTATTTCTCGGCTTTGTTATTGTGCCGTTGTTAGTATGGCCGACGGTGGTTGCGCTGGCGGCTTTTAGTATCACATTGAGCTTTTTGGGGGAAATACTGTTCTCAATCCCGCTCATTATCCGGCGTATTTCACTTCTGGAATTACAACTTTGGTTATCGGCTGAATATGCGCTTGTTTTCTGTGCAATGGTGGGTGTTGGTTGGCAATTTGCTTGCAGAACGCCATCGGAACTAAAAAACAGACCTCATTGCTGGCTGGTATTCACACCAGTTTATTTCTGGTTGCTTCTGTGGAATATCATTTTCTATGTCGCGCCAGCGCGAATTGCTTTGCTGGAAAATCTGCGCAGTTTCTTTCTGAGTGTTATCTGGTTACCCCTGAATTTTTCGCCATTTTGGCCACAGCCGTGGACTGGTTTTGTCGGTCCGATAAGCGCACAGTTTGGGTTTGCGTTGGGATATTATTGCCAGTGGCGTAGCAAAAATAGAAGCCAGAGGCAGAAGTGGGGCGAGTGGGTAGCGTGCCTGAGTTTTGTTTCGTTGGGTATGATGGCGTGGGCTTTGCGGTAATTCCCTGAATCTAAAAGGGGTCAGATTGAAATCTGACCACCTTACGTTAATTTACGATGCCAGCGACAATTTCTGCTGCGTATACTCTACCAGCCACTGACTCACACGAGACTGTTGCTGCGCACTCAGCCACATACCTTGTTTTGTGCGACGCCACAGGGCATCGTCGGCGCGGCGAACCCATTCGTGGTCTACCAGATATTTCAGCTCCGCTTCGTAGAACTCATGACCGAAATCTTCCCCGAGATCGCTTACCGTCCCCGCATTGCCGAGCAGCAGCTCGCTGTTGCTGCCGTAAGTGCGTGCGTAATGACGCGCCAGCGATTCGGTCAGGAACGGGTAACGGCGGCGCAGGCGGGCGGCATAATCGTCGCGGTCGCCTTCAATGGCACCACCCGGCAGCACGCTCTCTTTCGTCCACGCCGGGCCAATACCCTGATAATACGGCGTCAGTTTTTCCAGCGCATGTTCCGCCAGTTTGCGGTAGGTGGTCAGCTTACCGCCGAATACCGACAGCAGCGGTGCTTTGCCGTTTTCGTCATGGATATCAAGGGTGTAATCACGGGTAATAGCCTGCGGCGAGTCGGACTCATCATCACACAGCGGGCGCACGCCGGAGTAGGTCCAGACGATATCGTCCCGGCTTAACTGCTTTTTAAAGTGCGTGTTATACACTTTCAGCAGGTAATTGATTTCACTCTCTTCAATCTTCACTGCTTTTGGATCGCCTTTGTATTCCACATCGGTGGTGCCGATGATGGAAAACTCGTCCATCCACGGGATCACGAACACAATACGTTTATCTTCGTTTTGCAGAATGTAGGCCTGCTTCTGGGTATGCACGCGTGGCACCACAATATGGCTGCCTTTGATCAGGCGAATGCCATAAGGCGAAGGCAGATGCATCCCGTCGTCGAAGAACTGTTTCACCCACGGGCCGGTAGCATTAACCAGGCCGCGCGCCTGCCAGGTATATTTTTTGCCGGTATCGATATCTTCCGCTTCTACAATCCACAGGCCGTTTTCGCGGCGAGCAGAGGTGGCGCGAGTCCGGGTAAGCACTTCGCCGCCTTTACGCACCACCATCTGGGCGTTGGCGAGTACCAGACGAGCGTCGTCGACCCAACAGTCGGAATATTCGAATCCGCGCTTAATTTCCGGTTTTAACACTGAATTCGCGCCAAAACGCAAACCGGTTGATCCCGGCAGGCTGGTGCGTTTACCCAGATGATCGTACATGAACAGACCAATACGAATCATCCACGCCGGGCGCAGATGTGGGCGATGCGGCAGGCGAAAACGCATCGGGAAGGCGATATGCGGCGCCATTTTCAGCAGCACTTCACGTTCAGCCAGCGCCTCGCTGACCAGACGGAATTCATAGTGCTCAAGGTAGCGCAGGCCGCCGTGAATGAGTTTTGAACTGGCGGAAGAGGTCGCGCAAGCGAGATCCTGGGCTTCCAGCATCAGCACGGATAAACCGCGTCCAGCGGCGTCTGCCGCGATACCAGCACCATTGATGCCGCCACCTATCACAATCAGATCTTTGGTTTCCATGCTGCCCTCGTTCACTTTCGTTAAAGCTCATAAATGTTCGTTATCGAACATATTAGCAAAGAATCGCGCTTTGGGTAACATTGAAAAAACATTTTAGAGTGATATGTATAACATTATGGCGTTTATCTGCCGCTTCAACGTAAACTGTGCGGTAAATTTGCCCACTTGTTTGTAAAGAAAGAGAGACGCATGGATCAGTTCGAATGTATTAACGTTACCGACGCGCACCAGAAGTTGCAGGAAAAAGAGGCGGTGCTGGTCGATATTCGCGATCCACAAAGTTTCGCTATGGGTCATGCAACACAGGCTTTCCATTTGACTAACGACACGCTGGGCGCGTTTATGCGTGATAATGACTTCGATACGCCGGTCATGGTGATGTGTTACCACGGTAATAGCAGCAAAGGCGCGGCGCAGTATCTGCTACAACAGGGCTACGATGTGGTCTATAGCATTGATGGCGGCTTTGAAGCCTGGCAGCGTCAGTTTCCTGCAGAGGTGGCGTACGGCGCGTAACGCTTTATACTGTCCCCTTTTGTGTGGAATAAGCGACAGCAACGATGTTGATGATTACCTCTTTTGCTAACCCCCGCGTGGCGCAGGCCTTTGTTGATTACATGGCGACGCAGGGCGTTATCCTCACTATTCAACAACATAACCAAAGCGATGTCTGGCTGGCGGATGAATCCCAGGCTGAACGCGTGCGGGCGGAGCTGGCGCGTTTTCTCGAAAACCCGGCAGATCCGCGTTATCTCGCCGCCAGCTGGCAGTCAGGCCATACCGATAGTGGTCTGCACTATCGCCGTTTTCCTTTCTTTGCCACCTTGCGTGAACGCGCGGGGCCGGTGACCTGGGTGATGATGATCGCCTGCGTGGTGGTGTTTATCGCCATGCAAATTATCGGCGATCAAGAAGTGATGTTATGGCTGGCCTGGCCATTCGATCCAACACTGAAATTTGAGTTCTGGCGTTACTTCACCCATGCGTTGATGCACTTCTCGTTGATGCATATCCTTTTTAACCTGCTCTGGTGGTGGTATCTCGGCGGTGCGGTAGAAAAACGCCTCGGTAGCGGTAAGCTAATTGTCATTACTCTCATTAGCGCCCTGTTAAGCGGCTATGTGCAGCAAAAATTCAGCGGGCCGTGGTTTGGCGGGCTTTCTGGCGTGGTGTATGCGCTGATGGGCTACGTCTGGCTACGTGGCGAACGCGATCCGCAAAGTGGCATTTACCTGCAACGTGGGTTAATTATCTTTGCGCTGATCTGGATTGTCGCCGGATGGTTTGATTTGTTTGGGATGTCGATGGCGAACGGAGCACACATCGCCGGGTTAGCCGTGGGGTTAGCGATGGCTTTTGTTGATTCGCTCAATGCGCGAAAACGAAAATGATTCCAGGGATTTATAAATGAAACAAACACAACGTCACAACGGTATTATTGAACTGGTTAAACAGCAGGGTTATGTCAGTACCGAGGAACTGGTAGAACACTTTTCCGTCAGCCCGCAGACTATTCGCCGCGACCTCAATGAGCTGGCGGAGCAAAACCTGATCCTGCGCCATCATGGCGGCGCGGCGCTGCCTTCCAGTTCCGTTAACACGCCGTGGCACGATCGTAAGGCCACCCAGACCGAAGAAAAAGAGCGTATTGCCCGCAAAGTGGCGGAGCAAATCCCTAACGGCTCGACGCTTTTTATCGATATCGGCACCACGCCGGAAGCGGTGGCTCACGCGCTGCTCAATCACAGCAATTTGCGCATTGTCACCAACAACCTTAACGTCGCTAATACGCTGATGGTGAAAGAGGATTTCCGTATTATCCTCGCCGGTGGCGAATTACGCAGCCGCGATGGCGGGATCATTGGCGAAGCAACGCTCGATTTTATCTCCCAGTTCCGCCTTGATTTCGGCATTCTGGGGATCAGCGGCATCGATAGCGACGGCTCGCTGCTGGAGTTCGATTACCACGAAGTTCGCACCAAACGCGCCATTATTGAGAACTCGCGCCACGTTATGCTGGTTGTCGATCACTCGAAATTTGGCCGTAACGCGATGGTCAATATGGGCAGCATCAGCATGGTCGATGCCGTCTACACCGACGCCCCGCCGCCAGTAAGCGTGATGCAGGTGCTGACGGACCACCATATTCAACTGGAACTGTGCTGATCCTGCACGGCTTCCCACGTCAGACCAAAACGCGCCAGGTATTTGCGTAGCCGATCCGCGTCATTGACGCTGGCTTTGCCCTGGCGCGAAACGTCAAAAAGCTGGCGTCCGGCTGCAGAGAGCGACTTTGCCTGACGGCAGACAGCAATAACGTTTTCCAGTTGTATGCGGTCAAAGAGATCGATGTTTTCCACCTCCGCGCCCAGCAACGCCGTAAGCGCCGAAGGGCGGCTCTCCTGCCAGTTATAGCGCAGACGGCTAATCTCATCTTCTACGGTTTCCAGAGTAATGCGCCCGCTATCGGCAAACGTCGCCATGCGCGTAACGCTGGCAGAAAGTTCGCGAAAATTACCGCGCCATATCGCCTGGGGAGATGTCGCAAAGGCCAGCCAGGCACGCCGCGCTTCGGTGTTAAAACGCACGCTGTCGCCGGTGAGTGAGGCGTGGCGCTCCACTTCATAATCCAGGTTAGGTTCGATATCTTCCTGGCGCTGGCGTAGCCCCGGCAGGGTGAAGGTCCAGAGATTAATCCGTGCGTACAGGTCTTCGCGAAATTTGCCTTCGGCAACCAGCTGGCGCAAATCGCGCACCGTTCCGGCGATAAGCTGAAAATCGCTGTTTACCTGGCGATCGCTACCAAACGGGTAAAAGGTTTTCTCTTCAATGGCTTTCAGCAACATCGCCTGTTCATCTGCGCCCAGTTCGCCAATCTCATCAAGAAACAACATCCCGCCGTTGGCGCTGCGTAATAAACCTTCCCGCGATTCCCGCGCCCCGGTAAAAGCGCCTTTCACATGACCAAACAGCGCCGACATCGCGGTATCACCGCGCAGGGTGGCGCAGTTCACTTCAACAAACGCGCCGCTAAACTGATGTCGCGCCTGTTTTAATTCGAAAATGCGCCGCGCCAGAAATGACTTACCCGCACCAGTCGGGCCGTTAAGCAGGATCGGTGCGCGGGATTTAATCGCCACTTTTTCGATTTGCTCAATCATGCGGTTGAAATGCGGGTTACGTGTGGCGATGCCAGATTTAAGAAAATCAAGCGTTTGCTGGCGTTCTTTGGCAAAGCGGCTGGCGATAGCGTTATAACGGCTTAAATCGAGATCGATAATCGCCACCGCGCCTGGGCTATCGGGCTGTTCTTTTTTGCGTGGTGGTGAAGTTTGCGCCAGACGGGCGGGCAGGTAACGTGCTTCAGCCAGCAGAAACCAGCAAATTTGCGCGACGTGGGTGCCAGTGGTGATGTGAATTAAATAGTCTTCGCACTCTGGCTGAAAAGCGTAACCTCGGGCGAAATCATGCAGGCAGGCGTAGACCTCTTCGAAATCCCACGGGTTATGCAGTTCAATCTCAACGCTCACCACTTCTGTTTCTGGCGAAACGCTGGCGATATCGCGTTTAAGCGTTTCAAACAGCGAGCGCGAGCGGGCGTCGTGCAACAATTCCAGTCGATCGATGACCAACGATTCTTGCTGGCATATACAGAGTGATGGGCGCCATTTCGACCAGCGCTGACTGCCGCGTCCGGCATAATCCAGTACGGTTCCGACAAAGCCAAAAGCCACAGTTTTACGCATCTTAGATATCCTTATAAAAGACGATATTTCATTATCGGGTAAGTGACTTTATAGAAAATCTCCGTTTACGGACTTTGTGCTTTTAATTAAATAAAAACAATCAATTATAAAATTAATTTGCTGATTTAATTTTTTGGCACGACGGTTGCAATTATCAGGACATATCAACGAAAAGAGAAAAGCAAAATGAATTATGAATTACTGACCACTGAAAATGCCCCGGTAAAAATGTGGACCAAAGGCGTGTCGGTAGAAGCCGATGCGCGTCAGCAACTTATTAATACGGCGAAGATGCCGTTCATTTTCAAACATATTGCGGTAATGCCCGACGTGCATCTGGGTAAAGGTTCTACTATTGGTAGCGTGATCCCGACCAAAGGGGCGATTATTCCGGCGGCGGTAGGTGTGGATATCGGCTGTGGAATGAACGCGCTGCGTACCGCCTTAACGGCGGCGGACCTACCTGAAAACCTGGCGGAGCTGCGTCAGGCGATTGAAACTGCCGTACCGCACGGGCGTACCACAGGCCGTTGTAAACGTGATAAAGGCGCGTGGGAAAATCCGCCGACTAACGTCGATGATAAATGGGCCGAGCTTGAAGCAGGTTATCAGTGGTTAACGCAAAAATATCCGCGTTTCCTGAACACCAATAATTACAAACACCTGGGAACGCTGGGAACGGGTAACCACTTTATTGAAATCTGCCTTGATGAGTCGGATCAGGTGTGGATTATGCTGCACTCCGGTTCACGCGGAATCGGTAACGCCATCGGAACTTACTTTATCGATCTGGCGCAAAAAGAGATGCAGGAACAGCTTGAGACGTTGCCGTCGCGTGATCTGGCGTACTTTATGGAAGGTACGGAATATTTTGACGATTACCTGAAAGCCGTGGCCTGGGCGCAGCTTTTTGCCAGCCTTAACCGCGATGCGATGATGGAAAACGTGGTTACGGCGTTGCAGAGCATTACGCAGAAAACGGTAAGACTGCCGCAAACGCTGGCAATGGAAGAGATCAACTGTCACCACAACTATGTGCAAAAAGAACAGCACTTTGGCGAAGAGATCTATGTGACGCGTAAAGGCGCGGTGTCTGCGCGCGCTGGTCAATATGGAATTATTCCCGGGTCGATGGGCGCGAAAAGCTTTATCGTCCGTGGCTTGGGAAATGAAGAATCTTTCTGTTCATGCAGCCACGGTGCCGGACGCGTGATGAGCCGTACCAAAGCAAAAAAACTGTTTAGCGTGGAAGATCAGATTCGTGCCACCGCGCATGTGGAATGCCGTAAAGATGCCGAAGTGATCGACGAAATCCCGATGGCGTATAAAGATATTGATGCGGTGATGGCGGCACAAAGCGATCTGGTGGAAGTTATCTACACCCTGCGTCAGGTGGTGTGTGTAAAAGGATAAATAATGAAAAGGATGATTGCGCTGGATGGCGCACAGGGTGAAGGCGGCGGGCAGATCCTGCGCTCGGCGCTGAGCCTGTCGATGATAACTGGTAAACCGTTCACCATCACCGGCATTCGTGCCGGGCGGGCGAAACCGGGGCTGTTGCGCCAGCATCTGACGGCGGTAAAGGCAGCGACGGAAATTTGCGGAGCGACGGTGGAAGGCGCGGAGCTGGGGGCGCAGCGCCTGGTCTTCCGGCCTGGTATCGTGCGTGGCGGCGATTACCGCTTCGCCATCGGTAGCGCAGGTAGCTGCATGTTGGTGCTGCAAACGGTGCTGCCCGCGCTGTGGTTTGCCGACGGGTCTTCGCGTGTTGAAGTCAGCGGTGGCACCGATAACCCGTCGGCACCGCCCGCTGATTTTATCTGCCGTGTGCTGGAACCGTTGCTGGCGCGGATGGGGATTCAGCAGCAAACAACGCTGTTGCGCCACGGTTTTTACCCTGCTGGCGGCGGTGTGGTGGCAACGGAAGTCTCGCCCGTGGCATCACTTAACGCATTAGCGTTGAATGAGCGGGGCAACATTGTGCGACTGTGCGGTGAAGTGCTACTGGCTGGAGTGCCTCATCATGTTGGCGAAAGAGAGATGTCCGTGCTGGATGCCAGCTTTTCCCTGAATGAGCGGAATATTCAAAGTCTGCCGCGCGAGCAGGGGCCAGGAAATACCGCTTCGCTTGAAGTCGTCAGCGAACACATCACCGAGCGTTTTTTTGCTGTTGGTGAAAAGCGCGTCAGTGCCGAAGTGGTTGCCGCCCAACTGGTGAAAGAGGTTAAACGCTACCTGTCAAGTTCGGCTGCGGTAGGGGAATATCTCGCAGACCAGTTAGTGTTGCCGATGGCGCTGGCAGGCGAGGGGGAATTTACGGTTGCTCATCCCTCATGCCATCTGCTGACCAATATCGCGGTGGTGGAGCGTTTCTTGCCAGTGCGGTTTATTCTGGCTGAAACAGATGGCGTAACGCGGGTTAGCGTTGAATGATGCAGAGAGGCAAGTCGGATCAGGTGTGTTACCCGACCAGACTCACACCCCATATCCCATCATTTTCAGCAGTTTCTGCGCGTGCTGTACCGCAGCCTGACGGTGGGCAACGCCGAGTTTTTGATACAGATTGCGGATATGCGTTTTGATGGTGGTTGCTGCCACTTCCAGTTCGCCCGCAATTTGTTCGTTACTGTAACCGGAGTAAATCAGCCCCAGCACCTGCCATTCGCGTTGGGTCAATGGGCTGGTGCGGATCAGTTCCGGCACTTCCGGGTGATTTAGCAGACGTTCGACAAAGCTCTCGTCAAAGTGAGCGAACTTGTGTCGGTGATGTTGATTGATTTCCCGGAGGATACGCTGCGCGCGGTGCTGTTCCAGTTCCGGCAGCGTATTGAGCTGAATTAGCTGGCGTAACTGCTGCGCCATCGCTTCGCCTTCGATGACAAAATGACTGATAAATCCGGTGCGATTCGCCAGTTTTAATGCGTCCAGCAGCACGCGCTGAGCGTCGCTTTTACGTCCGGCCTGCCAGTACAACTGATTGAGCAACAGCAGGTTGCGGTTCAGGTCGCTCATTAACCGCAGACTGCGGGCATTTTCGTTGAGTTCTTCGAGGACAATTTCCGCAGGCTCAAACTCGCCCAGCAAAATTTGTGCACGGGCAATGTTGCGCCATTGGCCTTGCAGGAAGTGGTTGTTCGCAAACTCCGGTTTGGCCGTGTGACGCAACCAGTTGGCAGCGGCGGCTTTGTCGCCGGTCATCTGCCAGTAAATAACGCGAACTTTGTTGGCGTTAGAGATCCAGTCGCTGTGATATTTGCCATTCCCCAACAGGTTTTCCAGGCGGTTAAGTTGGCTGCGGGCGTTATCCAGATCGCCACGAGCCAGCGAGCATTGAATTAACATTGCCAGGCACTGAAGCTGTTGCTGAGGCTGATAAGAAGATAAAACTTCGATCCCGCTACGCGCCGAGGCTTCGGCTTCATCCAGCCGTGCCCATGCCCATAACAGTTGCGCACGGATGCGTACCAGAAACTCATGCATCGGCAACTGTTCCAGATGCTGTTCGTTAATCAACTGGAACGCTTTTTCCTGCGTTTCCCACGCAGTTTGCAGGAACCCCTGGGCAAACAGAATTTCACTTTGCTGGATTAAACTCCACAAGGCGTAGTGCCAGACATCATGCTGGCGCGCCATTTGCTCGGTTTGCTGCATAAGTGCCAGCGAGCGGGTTAGTTCACCTTTACAGTGCAACACTTCGCCAAGTACAGAGGTCGCGACAATGCGACTGTAGAACCAGCCCGGAGGCAGTTCTTCCAGTGCCTGTTTTGCCAGTCGTTCGGCTTCTTCCGGATTACCGTCGTTAATGGCTACCTGGGCGCGCAGAGCGTTAAACTCTGCGTGCATGGTGCCTTCCCTGATACCCTGGATCTCGTGTTCGGCTCGTGCCAGCAGGGTATTTACTTCGCCGTAGCGATGCTGACTTTGCATCAACCAGGCCTGCAACAATACCAGTTGTGGATTTTCCAGCAGGCTGTCCCACGGCAGGGCTTTAAGCGACTCTTCCAGTAGCGACAGTTCGCTGTGGTTGAACAAACTCCAGGCGTGATTTAGCAGAATATCGCGCAGCATCAAAGCGTCGCCAGCCGCCAGCGCATGATGAATGGCTTCGCTGGGAAAACCTTGTTCCATCCAGCTTTCTGCGGCGGCACGGTGGATTTCCGGCAGTTCCGCTGCCAGTTCCCACTGGCAGCGTTGGCGCAGGAAGTTGCCAAACAGCGGGTGATAGCAGAACCACTCGCCAGTATCATCCATCCGTTGCAAAAACAGCCCCTGACGTTCAATCTCCTCAAGACGCATTTGCCCGTTTTCTTCGCCGGTCACGCGGGTGATTAGCGCATCATTCATCGAGCGCAAAATGGCGCTTTTTAGCAGAAAATGACGCGTGGTCAGATCAACATTATCTAACACCTCATCGACCAGATAATCAGAAAGATGACTGGCATTGATGCCCGCCAGACGACGCGCTGATTTATGCGCCGAGTGGGTATTTTGCCTTGCTGAAAGCGCGATTAGCTGCAACGCCGTCGCCCAGCCGGACACGTCATCGCAAATCCGACTGCTTTCTGCGGCTTCAATCGGCGATGACAGACGGCAATCAAAAAACTGCTTCGCTTCTTGATGGGTAAATGTCAGTTGCTGGCTGCCAATTTCCAATAGTTGGTCACGCACGCGCAGATTGGCAATGCCCAACTGCGGAAGGTTGCGTGACAGCACCACCAGAGTGAGATTTTCTGGTTGATGGCGAATGAAGAAGCGCATTGATTCGTGGATCACCGGATTGGTGATCAAATGGTAATCGTCGATCACCAGGTAAAGTGGGCTATGCCATTCCGCCAGTTCAATGAAAAGCTGGGCAAACAGTGACGTCAGACTGGCATATTGCCGTTTTTGCGTCATTGTTTCACTGATAGCGCAGTGCCCGCTGGTTGCCTGTTGCACGGCGGCGATCAGATAGCTGGCGAAACGTTCTTGCTGGTTATCGCCTTCATCAAGCGAGTACCAGCCCAAATCGTTTTTTCCTGCCGCCCATTGGGATATGAGCGTTGTCTTCCCGTAACCCGCAGGACTTGTGATTAGCACCAGCCTGAAGTTGTTCGCGCCGGAAAGTTTAGCCAACAGGCGCTCACGAACCACAGTATGGTCGAGTCGAACCGGACGACTTAATTTTGACGGAATCAGCATAGTTAATCACTTCACTGTGGAAATTGAGGAAATATTATTTTTTTTGCGCTTCGTAATTAATAGTTATAAGTTCGGTCAGAAACCTGTGCAATGCAAGCGATGACGATTTTTTATGTGTCTGAATTTGCACTCTGTCACAATTCCAAATCTTTATTAATACTTCATCTTAAAACAAGGCAAATGCAGCGTGGATACTGGATTTTAAGGTGTTTTCTTTCAGTTCAAAAGCCTTATTAAAGCAACGATACCGCCTTAATTCCTGATGAAAGGTCTATCTAAAAAGTTGATCTTAATAAATCTATTAACAGTGAGATGACCCTCAATGGATATTTCATTACTGAAACTATTTCGCCGCTTTACTTAATTTATAGAGTTGCTTTCCGCTTTTTGATAATACGCAACGACCATTTCTTACTGTTAATAGCAGATTTTCTGCGCTCTCTGGCATTGAGCTGATGCTTTTGCAGTTGATTGCACTACCTTTAAGTGGTCGTGATCACATTTTCTTGCTCATCCCCGTCACTCCTCCCCGCCTAATCCCCCGTAGGATGAGGAAGGTCAACATGGAGCCTGGCAAACTAACGATAACGTTGTGTTTAATATCTAAGAAAACTGGAACTCCTATGTCACAACCCATTTTTAATGAAAAGCAATTTCAGGAAGCCCTGTCACGCCAGTGGCAGCGTTATGGTTTAACTTCTGCGGCTGAGATGACCCCTCGCCAGTGGTGGTTGGCAGTGAGTGAAGCACTGGCGGAAATGCTGCGAGCCCAGCCTTTCGTTAAACCGGCGGCGAATCAGCGCCATGTTAACTACATCTCAATGGAGTTTTTGATTGGGCGTCTGACGGGCAACAACCTGTTAAACCTCGGCTGGTATCAGGCTGTTCAGGATTCACTGAAGTCTTATGACATCAACCTGACTGACCTGTTGGAAGAAGAGATTGATCCGGCGCTGGGTAACGGTGGCCTGGGGCGTCTGGCTGCGTGTTTCCTCGACTCAATGGCGACTGTCGGGCAGTCTGCCACTGGTTATGGTCTTAACTATCAGTATGGTTTGTTCCGTCAATCCTTTGTCGATGGTAAACAGTCTGAAGCGCCAGACGACTGGCATCGCGGCAACTACCCGTGGTTTAGTCATAACGAAGCTCTGGATGTGCAGGTGGGCATCGGCGGCAAAGTGACGAAAGAGGGGCGCTGGGAACCGGAATTTACCATTACCGGGCAAGCGTGGGATCTTCCAGTGTTGGGCTACCACAACGGTGTGGCACAGCCGCTGCGTTTATGGCAGGCGACTCATGCTCATCCGTTCAATCTCACCAAATTTAATGACGGTGACTTCCTGCGCGCCGAACAACAAGGCATCAATGCTGAAAAACTGACCAAAGTTCTCTATCCAAACGACAACCACACTGCGGGTAAAAAGCTGCGCCTGATGCAGCAATACTTCCAGTGTGCCTGTTCGGTGGCGGATATTCTGCGTCGCCATCATCTGGCGGGGCGTAAACTGCACGAACTGGCGGATTACGAAGTCATTCAACTGAACGATACCCACCCGACTATCGCTATTCCAGAACTGCTGCGCGTGCTGATCGATGAGCACCAGATGAGCTGGGATGACGCCTGGGCAATCACCAGCAAAACTTTCGCTTACACCAACCATACTTTGATGCCAGAAGCTCTGGAGTGCTGGGATGAGAAACTGGTAAAAGCCCTGCTGCCGCGCCATATGCAGATAATCAATGAAATCAACAACCGTTTTAAGAAACTGGTGGAAAAAAACTGGCCGGGTGATAAAGCGGTGTGGGCAAAGCTGGCGGTTGTGCATGACAAACAAGTTCGCATGGCCAATATGTGTGTGGTAAGCGGCTTTGCGGTGAACGGTGTGGCGGCGCTGCACTCGGATCTGGTGGTGAAAGACTTGTTCCCGGAATATCACCAGCTATGGCCGAACAAATTCCATAACGTCACTAACGGCATTACTCCGCGTCGCTGGATCAAACAGTGCAACCCGGCACTGGCGGCGCTGCTGGATAAATCACTGAAGAAAGAGTGGGTTAACGATCTGGATCAACTGATCCATCTGGAAAAATTTGCCGATGACGCGAAATTCCGTCAGCAATATCGCGAGATCAAACAGGCGAATAAAGTCCGTCTGGCAGAGTTTGTGAAAGCCCGTACCGGTATTGAGATCAATCCGCTGGCGATTTTCGATATTCAGATCAAACGTCTGCATGAATACAAACGCCAGCACCTGAATCTGCTGCATATTCTGGCGCTGTATAAAGAAATTCGCGAGAACCCGCAGGCCGACCGCGTACCGCGCGTATTCCTGTTCGGCGCGAAAGCGGCGCCAGGCTACTACCTGGCGAAGAATATTATCTTTGCGATCAATAAAGTGGCTGACGTGATCAACAACGATCCGCAGGTTGGCGATAAGCTGAAGGTGGTGTTCCTGCCGGATTATTGCGTTTCGGCGGCGGAAAAACTGATCCCAGCGGCGGATATCTCCGAGCAGATCTCCACTGCAGGGAAAGAGGCTTCTGGTACTGGCAACATGAAACTGGCGCTCAACGGCGCGTTAACCGTGGGTACGCTGGATGGCGCGAACGTTGAAATTGCCGAAAAAGTCGGTGAAGAAAACATCTTTATTTTTGGTCATACCGTGGAACAAGTGAAGGCAATTCTGGCCAAAGGCTACGACCCGGTGAAATGGCGGAAGAAAGATAAGGTGCTGGACGCAGTATTGAAAGAGCTGGAAAGCGGCAAATACAGCGACGGCGATAAGCATGCCTTCGACCAGATGCTGCACAGTATCGGCAAACAGGGCGGCGATCCGTATCTGGTGATGGCGGATTTCGCAGCCTATGTAGAGGCACAAAAGCAGGTGGATGTGCTGTACCGCGACCAGGAGGCCTGGACTCGCGCGGCGATCCTCAATACCGCCCGCTGCGGTATGTTTAGCTCGGATCGCTCTATTCGCGATTATCAGGCTCGTATCTGGCAGGCAAAACGCTAAGGAAGCTCGATGGAAAGCAAACGTCTGGATAATGCCGCGCTGGCGGCGGGGATCAGCCCCAATTACATCAATGCCCACGGTAAACCGCAGTCGATTAGCGCCGAAACCAAACGGCGTTTGCTTGACGCGATGCATCAACGTACCGCCACGAAAGTGGCGGTAACGCCAGTCCCGAATGTCATGGTTTATACCAGCGGCAAAAAAATGCCGATGGTGGTGGAGGGCAGCGGCGAATATAGCTGGCTGCTGACCACCGAAGAAGGAACGCAGTACAAAGGCCATATAACGGGGGGCAAAGCGTTCAATCTACCGACGAAGCTGCCGGAAGGTTATCACACGCTGACGCTTACCCAGGACGACCAGCGCGCGCATTGCCGGGTGATTGTCGCCCCGAAACGCTGTTACGAACCGCAGGCGTTGCTGAATAAACAAAAGCTGTGGGGGGCCTGCGTTCAGCTTTATACGCTGCGATCGGAAAAAAACTGGGGTATTGGGGATTTTGGCGATCTTAAAGCGATGCTGGTGGATGTGGCAAAACGTGGCGGGTCGTTCATCGGCCTGAACCCGATTCATGCGCTCTATCCGGCAAACCCGGAAAGCGCCAGCCCGTATAGCCCGTCTTCTCGCCGCTGGCTGAATGTGGTTTATATCGACGTTAACGCCGTCGAAGATTTCCATCTTAGCGAAGAGGCACAGGTCTGGTGGCAGATGCCGACTACACAACAGACGCTGCAACAGGCGCGGGATGCTGACTGGGTCGATTACTCCACGGTTACTGCCCTAAAAATGACAGCATTGCGGATGGCGTGGAAAGGTTTCGCGCAACGTGATGATGAACAGATGGCAGCGTTTCGCCAGTTTGTTGCTGAGCAGGGCGATAGCCTGTTCTGGCAGGCAGCGTTTGACGCGCTACATGCACAGCAAGTTAAAGAGGACGAAATGCGCTGGGGTTGGCCGGCGTGGCCAGAGATGTATCAGAACGTAGATTCGCCAGAAGTGCGTCGGTTCTGCGAAGAACATCGTGATGACGTCGATTTTTATCTCTGGTTGCAGTGGCTGGCTTACAGCCAGTTTGCCGCCTGCTGGGAGATAAGCCAGGGCTATGAAATGCCGATTGGCTTGTATCGTGACCTGGCAGTTGGCGTAGCGGAAGGCGGAGCGGAAACCTGGTGCGACCGCGAGTTATATTGCCTGAAAGCATCGGTTGGCGCGCCGCCGGATATCCTCGGCCCGTTAGGGCAAAACTGGGGATTGCCGCCGATGGATCCGCATATCATCACCGCGCGCGCCTATGAACCGTTTATCGAGCTGCTGCGTGCCAATATGCAAAACTGCGGCGCGTTGCGAATTGACCATGTAATGTCGATGCTGCGTTTGTGGTGGATACCGTATGGCGAAACGGCGGATCAGGGGGCATATGTTCACTATCCGGTGGATGATCTGCTCGCTATTCTGGCGCTGGAAAGTAAACGCCATCGCTGCATGGTGATTGGCGAAGATCTTGGCACGGTGCCAGTAGAGATTGTCGGTAAGCTGCGCAGTAGTGGTGTTTACTCCTACAAAGTGCTCTATTTCGAAAGCGATCACGAGAAGACGTTCCGCGCACCAAAAGCGTATCC
Source organism: Escherichia sp. 93.0816 (assembly GCF_013368855.2). Classification (NCBI taxonomy): domain Bacteria; kingdom Pseudomonadati; phylum Pseudomonadota; class Gammaproteobacteria; order Enterobacterales; family Enterobacteriaceae; genus Escherichia; species Escherichia sp. 93.0816. The sequence goes on from NZ_JABWNC020000007.1 coordinate 125,502, forward strand.
GGAGCAGTCGATGGCGGTCGCGGCAACACACGACCTGCCTACGCTACGCGGCTACTGGGAGAGCGGGGATTTAACGCTGGGCAAAACGCTGGGGCTGTATCCGGATGAAGTGGTGCTGCGCGGTTTGTATCAGGATCGCGAGCTGGCGAAGCAAGGGCTGCTGGATGCGCTGCATAAATATGGCTGTCTGCCAAAACGTGCCGGGCATAAGGCATCACTGATGTCGATGACACCGACGCTTAATCGTGGCTTGCAACGCTATATTGCCGACAGTAATAGTGCCCTGTTAGGGCTACAGCCAGAAGACTGGCTGGATATGGCCGAACCGGTAAATATTCCTGGCACCAGTTACCAGTACAAAAACTGGCGACGCAAGCTTTCCGCAACGCTTGAGACGATGTTTGCTGATGATGGTGTGAACAAGTTGCTGAAGGATCTGGACAGGCGGCGCAGAGCGGCTGCGAAGAAGAAGTAGAGTGCGGTTGATGCCGGATGCGATGCATCCGGCCATCAGTATTATCAAATCACCATATTCAGCAGCAGACAGCCTACCAGACCGCACACTGAGATAATGGTTTCCAGCATCGACCAGGATTTGATGGTCTCGCCGATAGTCAGGTTAAAGTACTCTTTGAACAGCCAGAAGCCCGGATCGTTCACGTGAGAGAAAATCACACTACCGGAACCAACCGCAATAACCATCAGCTCCGGGCTAACACCTGTCGTTGCAATCAGCGGCGCAGCGATACCACCCGCAGTGATTGCCGCAACGGTTGCAGAACCTAGCGCGATACGCAGCACAGCGGCAATAGACCACGCCATCAGCAGCGGAGAAATGTTGGTTTCGTGCATCATGGAAGCAATGTATTTGTCCACGCCGCTGTCTACCAGCACCTGCTTGAACGCACCGCCACCACCGATGATTAGCAGCATCATCGCGATGATTTTGATGGAAGAAACCAGCGTGTCGTTAATCTGATCCATCGAACGACCACGGTTCAGACCAAAGGTGAACATCGCAATCAGCACGGCAATCAATGTCGCCATCACCGGGTCACCTAAGAACTCTGCTACCGGCAGGAAAGCGTGACCTTTCGGCAGGATCATTTCGGCAATGGCACGCATCGCCATCAGTACAACCGGCACCAGAGAAGTCCAGACGCTGACGCCAAAGCTCGGCATCTCTTCTTCGCTAAAGGTTTTCGCGCTGTACAGACCTTCCGGGATCGGCTTATCAATGCCTTTCAGCACGCGAGCGTAAACCGGACCCGCGAGAATCACGGTCGGGATCGCCAGAATAGTACCGTACAGCAGGGTTTTACCCATATCGGCCTGGAAGATGGTGGCAATCGCAGTCGGACCCGGATGCGGCGGCAGGAAGCCGTGAGTAACAGACAGTGCAGCCGCCATTGGTACACCAACATACAGCAGTGGGATATTGGCAGCAGCAGCGATGGTGAATACCAGCGGCAGCATCAGCACGAAGCCTACTTCATAGAACAGGGCAAAACCGACGGTAAAACCGGTCAATACCACTGCCCACTGGATGTGTTTTTTACCAAATTTGGCAATCAGCGTGGTGGCGATACGTTGTGCGCCGCCACAGTCTGCCAGCATTTTGCCCAGCATTGCGCCAAACCCCATGATCAGGGCAAGGCTACCGAGCGTCCCGCCGACACCGGCTTTGATAGAGCCAATAACTTTATCCAGCGGCATCCCTTGCATTAATCCAACAGCAAGCGCCACCAGGACGAGAGCGATGAAGCCGTTCATTTTGAAGCGGATCATCAGGAGTAATAACAAGATAACACCGATAGCAACAATGACTAATGGCATGATTTACCTGGCCTTTAATTTGTTATGGGTAACGTCAGGTTTCTGACGACAAATCCTGGTTGTCCCAACTGGGAACAGAGATATAACGGCACCACGGCTGATGACCCCTAAAACGTATTAGTGTAGTCAGATGTTATGAGTGTGTTTGGTGCCCATGAGAATGATACGGGTAACATAATGCGCTTGAGAATCACCAGAGCGGGGTAAATTTAAATTATGAGAGGTTGGTCATATTATCGTGGGGAAACGAAGGGGGACGGAGTAAAGCTGCGCCATAAGAACAACGAAAGCCCGATAAGACACTTTAGCGTCGCATCGGGCAATCTACAAAAGAGGGGATAACTTAGTAGTAAGAGTGTTCGCCGCGCTGGTGTTCGGTGAGATCGCGCACACCTTTCAGTTCCGGGAATTCGTTCAGCAGCTGCTTTTCGATCCCTTCTTTCAGCGTTACGTCGACCATGGAACAGCCGTTACAGCCGCCGCCAAATTGCAGAATGGCGTAACCGTCTTCGGTGATTTCCATCAGCGAAACGCGACCACCGTGACCGGCAAGTTGCGGGTTAATCTGCGATTGCAGCATATACTCGACGCGCTCCATTAGCGGCGCATCGTCAGCCACTTTACGCATTTTGGCGTTCGGTGCTTTCAGCGTTAGCTGGGAACCCAACTGGTCGGTAACAAAGTCGATCTCTGCATCTTCCAGGTATGGTGCGCTTAACTCATCAACATACGCGGTCAGCAGGTCAAATTTCAGGGCGGTGTCGGTGGCTTCCACAGCGTCCGGCGGACAATAAGAAACGCCGCATTCAGCGTTAGGTGTACCAGGGTTAATCACAAATACGCGGATTTGTGTCCCTTCTTCCTGGTTTGCCAGCAGTTTGGCAAAGTGCGCTTGTGCAGCATCGGAAATACGGATCATAGTAATGGCCTAATAGTTGACTATTTTAGTTGGTTATAATACGCCCATCATCGAGGCTCTACAAGGTTCGACAAAGGCACCAGACCTGGACAGTCGCCGCACCATTGCGTAAAAGCAACTGCGCAATCTCTGCGACGGTACTTCCGGTGGTAACGACATCATCCACAATCACCATATGGAGACCTTGCACGGGCAATTCAAGGCGAAAGGCATTTTTCAGGTTGCGCTTGCGCAGACGGGCATTGAGAAAATGCTGGGTTGCAGTGGCTCTTGTTCGTGTGACGGCTTCGCTATCCCATTGGCAGTGCAACCAGCGTGATAACGGCTGACACAGCAAATCGCTCTGATTAAATCCCCGACGCCAGTGGCGATGCCGCCATAGCGGGACACTGACGATACGATCCGGCAGATGTAATTCGCTGGTGCGACGGGCGTGTAAGACTTCCAATAGTAACAAACGTGCTAGCGCACTGGCGATTTCACTGCGCCGGGAAAACTTAAGCTGGTGGATGAGCGGACTTAAGGGCGGCGCATAGTTGGCAACAGTGAGCAGTCTTTGCCACGGCGGCGGTTTTTGCAGACAGCGACCACAGGGAAGATGTGAGTGTGTAGAGGGTAATCCACATTGCGGGCATAGCATTTTATCTGTACGTGCGGCGCGGGAGCAGACCGAGCAAATCCCCCAATGACCTAGCGCCAGCGGCATTCGGCATAGCCAGCATAATCCCGGTACTGTTAGCATATGTTCATCCTTGTAAGTCAAAAGAGAACAATAGCGGATGAATAACATCTGGTGGCAGACCAAAGGTCAGGGGAATGTTCATCTTGTGCTGCTGCACGGATGGGGACTGAATGCCGAAGTGTGGCGTTGCATTGACGAGGAACTCAGCTCGCATTTTACGTTACATCTTGTTGATCTGCCTGGCTTCGGGCGCAGTCAGGGATTTGGTGCGATGTCGCTTGCTGACATGGCTGAAGTCGTGCTGCAACAGGCACCGGATAAAGCCATTTGGTTAGGCTGGAGCCTGGGCGGGCTGGTGGCAAGTCAGATTGCATTAGCCTATCCCGAGCGTGTTCAGGCGCTGGTCACTGTAGCATCGTCGCCATGTTTTAGTGCCCGCGATGGGTGGCCGGGGATAAAACCGGACGTGCTGGCGGGTTTCCAGCAGCAGCTAAGTGAAGATTTTCAGCGTACGGTGGAGCGTTTCCTTGCGTTGCAAACCATGGGGACAGAAACGGCGCGCCAGGATGCGCGGGCGCTGAAGAAAACCGTTCTGGCATTACCGATGCCGGAGGTTGAGGTGCTCAATGGTGGGCTGGAAATCCTGAAAACGGTCGATCTTCGTCAGCCGCTGCAAAACGTACCAATGCCGTTTTTGCGATTGTATGGTTATCTCGACGGTCTGGTGCCGCGCAAAGTAGTGCCGATGCTGGATGAACTCTGGCCGCACAGCGAATCATATATCTTCGCCAAAGCGGCCCATGCGCCGTTTATTTCACATCCAGACGAGTTTTGTCAGCAGCTGGTAGCGTTAAAGCAGAGGGTGTAGGTGGCTTTTGAAATGGCGAGACAGAACTTTACTGGCTCGCCGCAGCCAACTTTTCTTCTGACACCCCGGTAAAGCGCATGATGTCTGCAAGAAGGACTCCGGATTGCAGCATTCTTTTGGCGGTATCCAGGGCTTCCAGGCGTCGACCCAATAAACAACCAATCAGATGACTAATAAGATATTCTCTTTCTGCATCTGTCATTAAAACCATCCTTTACGTTATTGATGATTTATTTCAGCAAGGTCTTCAACCGTCAGGCTGGTAAATCGCAGAACGTCCTCAAGAGAGACTCCGGCATCCAGCATGGTTTTGGCAATATTTAGGGCGTTGGTACGTATACCTTTCTGAAACCCTTCCTGCCGCAATCTTTCCGCAATAGTCATTAAACTCTCCTTGTGTTTCGGTGAACGTTCGGCAACGCCGTCGATAAAATCGTTAAAACGTACCGCGTCGCCTGTTTGCAGTATGTAATTAAACAGTCCTTTGATTTGTCTGTCATTAGCGTATCCACTACTTAATAAGCAGGCCATTTGCTCCACCAGCCCCATCAGGTCGCGTTGACGAATATGTTTTTGAATTAACTTCCAGCAGCGCCATACGTCGGTGCTGCATGATTTCATCATCAGGCATGACGGTGACATCAATCAGCGGAAATGCAGAGGCATAAAGCTGTCTTGCCAGTTTGGGATCGGCGAAACAATCCAGCCAACACAGCGAATAGGGATAGGGGCTTTCAATGCCGTGGTAAAACAACAACGGTACGACCATCGGCAACGTTTTGTATCCTGCATCAAGGTGGTTTTGCATTGCGGCAATGGCATAACGCATCATGCGAAATGCGATCAATTTGTTTGAGGTGCTTTGATGTTCAATCAGGCAATAGATGTATCCTAGCTCTTGCTCCGTTTTCACCGACCACAGCACGTCGGAATAGCTTTCACGCAGATCGTCATCGATAAAGCTGCTCGACTCCAGCTTGAGGGTTTTCATATCACAGAGCGCGTGAATGGGGGCCGGTAAATGGAACGCAAGAAAATCGCGTGCCGTGTCCGGTTGGCGTAAAAAGAGTTTGAACAGCGCATCGTGTGGGGTGGAACTCTGTTTTTTGCTCATGGCGTTCCTTCACCTGTTTTTTTGAATGCCGCGACTTTACGCGCCACTCCACGGCTGTGCATCAGCAAGTTTTTATCCCTGCGAGACACTTTCAGAGGAACTTACTCCATGCTGCAAGAGTTGCATTTTTATGGAAAGCCGCACGCAAAAAAGCCCGGTAGCTAATGCATACCGGGCTTTTCAAAACGAACGATGGAACAAGGTTAACGCAACATCCACCACTCACGCAGACAGGCTTTTCCTTCCGGGCAACTTTTACAACTGCCAGAGAGGCAGCCATCAGGTTCTTCCTGAATCCGTACCGCTTTGCCCATATTTTCCAGCTGTTGCAGCATAGCGTTAATCATCGGCTGCGGGGTGTTCAGCGTCTGGCTGATCTGGGTCGCTTCCATACGACCCCGTAATGCCAGCAAATCACGCACCTGAATGAGCGAAGCCATTGCCGTGTCCTTAGTTAGTGGCAATCGCCAGTGGTGCTGGCTGCGCAGCAACTGCTTACCGTTTTGCGGCTTGCCAGTAGTTCGATATCGACCCGACTACGCGCGCGGCGCAGCAGTCCGATAACCACGATGTTAAACAGGACAACCGCCAGAATGCACACCAGGCTGTAAGTTGGGTGCTGGCTGTAGCTGGCGACCTGATAGAACAATGTTGCCAGCGAGTAAGCGATATTTAGCCCCCACAGGATGGAGAAGCCCATCCAGCCACGGCTTGATTCACGGGCAATGGCACCCATCACCGAAATACACGGTACATACAGCAGGACGAATATCAGATAGCTGTAAGCTGCCGCCGCGCTACCGAATTTCTCATCCATCACGCCCATTGCCCCAGTACCCATTTCGCCGTCGCCTTTGCTGGCTTCAATTGGGTTCATCAGTACGCTAAGACTGAAGGTGTCTTTCAGGCTCTGCCAGGTTTCATCTACTGCGCTGAACAGCTCTTCACCGAGGTTAAATTCCGCCGGATTGAACTCTTCGTCCTGAATGTTTTCTGCGGTATAGAGAGTGTTGAGCGTACCGACCACCACTTCTTTCGCCATTGCGCCAGTAAACAGTCCAACCGTTGCCTGCCAGTTATCTTCATGCACGCCAATTGGCTTGAAGACTGGAGTGATCACGCGGCTGACAGAGGCCAGCGCCGAGTCGTTGATGTTATCGACGATTTTCCCACTCAGCGAGAAGCTGTTGAAGGCGCTCAGGAAAATGCTAACGATGATAATCACTTTACCGGCGCGCAGGACGAAGCCTTTCAAACGCTGCCAGGTCTGGATAATCAGACTCTTAATGTGTGGTACGTGATAGACCGGCAGCTCCATGACAAACGGCGTCGCTTCACCGCGCATAATGGTGTATTTGAGCATCAGTCCCGTCAGTACAGCCATCACAATACCGATGACATACAGCGAGAACACAGCCAGCGCGCCATTCTGCCCGAAGAACGCGGCAGCAAATACTGCGAAGATTGCCAGACGAGCACCGCAGGACATAAACGGTGCCATCATGATGGTCATCAGGCGTTCACGTGGTGCATCAAGGGTTCGTGCGCCCATTACCGACGGTACGTTACAACCAAAACCGACGATCAACGGCACAAAGGATTTACCCGGCAAGCCTAACGCCTGCATCAGACGATCCATCACAAATGCCGCACGCGCCATATACCCGGAGTCCTCGAGGAAGGAGAGGAACAGGTACATCATGCCGATCTGCGGCACCAGTGGCAGAACGGTGTTAATACCGCCACCCAGACCCTGGGCGAGGAAGATAGTCAGCCAGTCCGGGAAGTGGAGCGTGTAGCCAATCCACTGAATACCATGCACAAAGAGTGCCACGGAACCGACGTCAAACAGCGGCTGTAGCGCCCCGCCGATGTTGATAGCCAGCAGGAACATCAGATACATCACAAAGAGGAAAATCGGCAGACCGAGGAATCGGTTGAGCACAATTTTATCCACTGCCGTGGTGAAACGGCTGGGTTCTGCCGTCAGAGTATTGCTTACCACATCGCAGATGGCCGCAATACACTGGTAACGTGCATCGGCAATGTGCAGCGCCGGATCGTCCATCTCATTACGCAGACGGGCGAGGGCAGCATCCAGATGCTGCGACGCTTCACCGGCGTAGGCGCGGCTGTAGATATCGCCTTCCAGCATTTGCAGACCCAGCCAGCGGCGATGTTTCAGCGGGATGTCCGACGGCATCACTTTCGCCAGCGCATCGGCTTCATTGATTAGCGGCTGCGCGTAATGCACCAGTTCCACATTCTCGTTGGCTTTATAGCGGTCAATCGCCAGTTTCAGAGCTTCAATACCGCGACCACGCGTGGAAACTAGCGGGATCACCGGGCAGCCAAGACGCGCCGACAGCGCATCAATTTCAATGCGAATATTTTGCTTCTCGGCAATGTCGAGCATGTTCAGCGCCACGATGCAGGGAATGCCGAGTTCCAGCAGTTGCAGTGTCAGGTACAGGTTACGCTCAAGGTTAGACGCATCCACCACGTTAATCAGCAGATCGGCGTCGCCACTCAGAATGTAGTGACAAGCGATTTGCTCATCCAGAGAAGTTTGCGATGAGATGGTAGTCAGAGAATAAGTACCAGGCAGGTCAACCAGAGTGACCTGATGATCGGTGGTGGAGAACTGACCCTCTTTACGTTCGACGGTAACGCCAGCCCAGTTCCCTACACGCTGGCGTGCACCGGTGAGCTGGTTAAATAAAGTTGTCTTGCCAGAATTTGGATTACCAATTAAGCCAATGGTTAATTTTTTCATTGTTATTCTCACCGTATTAACAGGAAACCGCTTCCACTTCTAATAAGGCCAGATCTTTTTTGCGTAATACCAGGCTTACACGACGGGTTTCGATATGAATGGGATCGCCGAGTGGAGCGACGCGCACCACATTAAAAGAGGAGCCAGGTAACATGCCAAGAGAAAGCAGTTTTTGGCGATATGCCGGGCTGATTTCACGGGAAAAGCCAGTGATTTTCCACGCAGTATCTGGAGTGTATTGCATAAGGGCCTACTTGTTTCTCATTAACTGGATAACTACCTCATGGGGCGTTTGACAGCGACATGAGACCAGATGATTTGCCAACGAAGGAGAGATTAAATAATCAACAACACAATGATAATGAGAATGGTTTCTATCAGCAATACTTAAAATGTGTGCGAATGTTGGTTTAGATAATAATCTGACTCAATGTTGATGTGGCTCAAGGTTATATCGCAGCAAAAATATAATCCGAATGGCGAATTATTAGGGCTGGTTAATGTTTAATTAAGGTTTTAATTGTTAATGCAGTGATAAATATTGGCAAAAATATATTGTGGATTTAGCTGTGGAATAAAAATGCCGGAGATAATTTCCGGCATTTTTATGTCAGGCAAGGCGCTCGTTGTGAGTTGCCAGATGCAGCGTGAACGCCTTATCTGGCCTACGATTTCGTGCAAATTCGAACCGTAGGCCAACCAGGACGTTTAACGTTTTTTGCCCATTGCCGCCGCCAGCGCATCCATCATCGCGCTATTACCGGCAGGCTGCGCTTCACGACCGCGCGGTTTGGCTGCCGGGCGGTTGTTTTGCGGGCGATCGTTACCGCCGCTGCGACGGGCGTTGGTTTCACCTGGCTGCTCATCCAGACGCATGGTCAGGGCGATACGTTTACGCTGAAGATCTACTTCCAGCACTTTCACCTTCACAATGTCACCCGCTTTCACCACGGTGTGCGGATCTTCCACAAACTTGTTCGACAATGATGAGATGTGAACCAGGCCGTCCTGATGCACGCCGATATCGACAAACGCACCAAAGTTGGTGACGTTGGTGACTGCGCCTTCAAGGATCATTCCCGGTTGCAGGTCGTTCATCGTCTCGACGCCATCGGCAAACTGAGCGGTTTTAAATTCCGGGCGTGGGTCACGACCCGGTTTTTCCAGCTCTTTGATGATATCGGTTACCGTCGGCACACCGAATTTCTCATCGGTAAAGTCAGAGGCTTTCAGGTTACGCAGTTCGCTGCTGTTACCCATCAGATCTTTCAGCGCCTGCTGTGTTGCCGCCAGAATACGTTCAACCACCGGATAGGCTTCCGGGTGAACGGTAGAAGCGTCAAGCGGGTTATCTCCGTGGTTAATACGCAGGAAGCCCGCGCACTGCTCGAAGGCTTTTGGCCCCAGGCGGCTCACTTTTAACAGTTGCTGACGGTTCTGGAACTGACCGTTCTCGTCACGCCAGGCAACAATGTTTTGCGCCATCATGCGCGTCAGACCTGCCACGCGGGTTAACAGCGGAACGGAAGCGGTGTTGAGATCAACGCCAACGGCGTTAACGCAGTCTTCCACCACTGCGTCCAGTTTGCGAGCCAGCTGCGTCTGGCTGACATCATGCTGATACTGACCCACGCCGATAGATTTCGGATCGATTTTCACCAGCTCTGCCAGCGGATCCTGCAAACGACGAGCGATAGACACTGCGCCACGCAGAGAAACATCCAGATCCGGGAATTCCTGCGCTGCCAGTTCGGAAGCGGAGTAAACGGATGCGCCTGCTTCGCTGACGATCACTTTCTGCGCAGTCACTTGCGGGAACTGCTTCTGCACGTCGAGATAGAAACGCTCGGTTTCGCGGGAAGCCGTGCCGTTACCAATTGCCACCAGCTCAACGTTATGTTTTTCACACAAAGCGGCAACGGTCATCGCCGCTTTTGCGGCTTGTCCGGTGTGCGGATAAATGGTGTCGGTCGCCACCAGCTTGCCGGTTGCATCGACCACTGCGACTTTTACCCCGGTGCGCAGACCCGGATCGAGTCCCATCGTCGCACGCAGTCCGGCTGGGGCTGCCATCAACAGATCGTGCAGGTTACGGGCAAAGACGTTAATCGCTTCATCTTCCGCACGTTCGCGCACGGTGCCCATCAGTTCGGTTTCCAGGTGCATCAGTACCTTGATGCGCCACGTCCAGCTCACCACGCCTTTACGCCAGCTATCCGCCGGTGCATTGTTCAGGCGCAGATTGAGGTGATCCATAATGATTTGTTCGCAATAACTCTCTTTCGGCGGCTCATCGAACTGTGGATCGGCATTCAGCGAAAGCTGGAGTATGCCTTCGTTACGACCACGGAACATCGCCAGTGCGCGGTGAGAAGGCACCGTTGAGAGCGGTTCATGATGATCGAAATAGTCGCGGAATTTTGCCCCTTCCTCTTCTTTACCGCTCACCACCGTAGAAACCAGATGCGCGTTCTTCCACAGATAATCACGCACTTTCGCCAACAGGGCGGCATCTTCGGCAAAACGTTCCATCAGGATATAGCGCGCGCCGTCCAGCGCGGCTTTGGTATCTGCCACGCCTTTATCGGCATCAACATATTGTGCGGCGGCGCCTTCCGGCGTATGTGATGGATCGTTCCACAGCAGGTCGGCCAACGGCTCAAGACCTGCTTCAATAGCGATTTGCCCACGGGTACGACGTTTAGGTTTGTAGGGCAGATAGAGGTCTTCGAGTTCGGTTTTGCTTAAGGTGGCGTTGATGGCATTCGCCAGCTCATCGGTGAGTTTACCTTGCTCAGAAATAGACTTGAGGATCGCCTGACGTCTCTCTTCCAGTTCACGCAGGTAGCTCAGACGCGTTTCCAGATTACGCAACTGCGTGTCATCCAGACCGCCGGTGATTTCCTTACGATAACGTGCGATAAACGGCACGGTATTCCCTTCGTCAAGCAGGCGAACGGCGGCTTCAACCTGTTCCGGGCGCGCCTGAATTTCACCCGCAATAATGCGGCAGAACGAATCATTCATCATGGTTTGAGTTCATCTTTTCGGATCAAAAATCAGGGGATAGTTATACGGACTGGCTGGCAAAAATGCCAGCCAAAGGCTGGAGGTTAAGACTCTTCCTTACGGTTTTACGTACTCGATGGCATTAACATACCAGCTCGCTTCCCCGGCAGGCGTATTCACTACTGCCAGATCGCCGACTTCTTTTTTCAGCAATGCGCGAGCCATCGGGGAATCGATAGAGATGTAATCTTTACGACCAAAAATTTCATCATAGCCGACAATTCGAAAACGGTGAGTCACGCCATCGTCGTTTTCAATCTCTACCCATGCGCCAAAGAAGACCTTGCCTTCTTGCTGCGGGGAATAATCGACGATTTTGAGATTTTCCATGCATTTAGTGAGATAGCGCACGCGACGGTCGATTTCACGCAGGCGCTTTTTATTATACTGATAGTCAGCATTTTCACTGCGGTCGCCCAGACTTGCGGCCCAGGTCACCTTTTTTGTGACCTCCGGGCGTTCTTCACGCCAGAGATAATTTAGCTCTTGTTTGAGTTTTTCATACCCTTCCCGGGTAACCAGGGGCGTTTTCATCTCGTTGATTCCCTTTGTCTGTTTGATAATGCGCACATTGGGTATAACGTGATCATATCAACAGAATCAATAATGTTTCGCCGAATAAATTGTATACTTAAGCTGCTGTTTAATATGCTTTGTAACAATTTAGGCTGAAATTCATACCAGATTTTGCTGGTGACGAACGTAAGCTTTTTTAAGAATACACGCTTACAAATTGTTGCGAACCTTTGGGAGTACAAAGAATGCAAGAGAACTACAAGATTCTGGTGGTCGATGACGACATGCGCCTGCGCGCGCTGCTGGAGCGTTATCTCACCGAACAAGGCTTCCAGGTTCGAAGCGTCGCTAATGCAGAACAGATGGATCGCCTGCTGACTCGTGAATCTTTCCATCTTATGGTACTGGATTTGATGTTACCTGGTGAAGATGGCTTGTCGATTTGCCGACGTCTTCGTAGCCAGAGTAACCCGATGCCGATCATTATGGTGACGGCGAAAGGGGAAGAAGTGGACCGTATCGTGGGCCTGGAGATTGGCGCTGACGATTACATTCCAAAACCGTTTAACCCGCGTGAATTGCTGGCTCGTATTCGTGCAGTGTTGCGCCGTCAGGCGAACGAACTACCGGGCGCGCCGTCACAGGAAGAAGCAGTAATTGCTTTTGGTAAGTTCAAACTTAACCTCGGTACGCGCGAAATGTTCCGTGAAGATGAGCCGATGCCGCTCACCAGCGGTGAATTTGCGGTACTGAAGGCGCTGGTCAGCCATCCGCGTGAGCCGCTCTCTCGCGATAAGCTAATGAACCTTGCCCGTGGTCGTGAATATTCCGCAATGGAACGCTCCATCGACGTGCAGATCTCACGTCTGCGCCGCATGGTGGAAGAAGATCCGGCGCATCCGCGTTACATTCAGACCGTCTGGGGTCTGGGCTACGTTTTCGTGCCGGACGGTTCTAAAGCATGAGGCGATTGCGCTTCTCGCCACGAAGTTCATTTGCCCGCACGTTATTGCTCATCGTCACCTTGCTGTTCGTCAGCCTGGTGACCACTTATCTGGTGGTGCTGAACTTCGCGATTTTGCCGAGTCTCCAGCAGTTTAATAAAGTCCTCGCGTACGAAGTGCGTATGTTGATGACTGACAAACTGCAACTGGAGGACGGTACGCAGTTAGTTGTGCCTCCCGCTTTTCGTCGGGAGATCTACCGTGAGCTGGGGATCTCTCTCTACTCCAATGAAGCCGCCGAAGAGGCCGGGCTGCGTTGGGCGCAACACTATGAATTCTTAAGCCATCAGATGGCGCAGCAGCTTGGCGGCCCGACGGAAGTTCGCGTCGAGGTCAACAAAAGCTCGCCTGTCGTCTGGCTGAAAACCTGGCTGTCGCCCAATATTTGGGTGCGTGTGCCGCTAACCGAAATTCATCAGGGCGATTTTTCCCCGCTGTTCCGCTATACGCTGGCGATAATGCTGTTAGCGATAGGCGGTGCGTGGCTGTTTATTCGTATTCAGAACCGACCGTTGGTCGATCTCGAACATGCTGCTTTGCAGGTCGGTAAAGGGATTATTCCGCCGCCGCTGCGTGAATATGGCGCTTCGGAGGTGCGTTCGGTTACCCGCGCCTTTAACCATATGGCGGCTGGTGTTAAGCAACTGGCGGATGACCGCACGCTGCTGATGGCGGGGGTAAGCCATGACCTGCGCACGCCGCTGACGCGTATTCGCCTGGCGACCGAGATGATGAGCGAGCAGGATAGCTATCTGGCAGAATCGATCAATAAAGATATCGAAGAGTGCAACGCCATCATTGAGCAATTTATCGACTACCTGCGCACCGGGCAGGAAATGCCGATGGAACTGGCGGATCTTAACGCTGTGCTTGGTGAGGTGATTGCCGCCGAAAGTGGCTATGAGCGGGAAATTGATACCGCGCTTGAGCCGGGCAGCATTGAAGTGAAAATGCACCCGCTGTCAATTAAACGCGCGGTGGCGAATATGGTGGTCAACGCTGCCCGCTACGGCAATGGCTGGATTAAAGTCAGCAGCGGCACGGAGCCGAATCGTGCCTGGTTCCAGGTGGAAGATGACGGCCCAGGTATTGAACCGGAGCAGCGTAAGCACCTGTTCCAGCCGTTTGTCCGTGGTGACAGTGCGCGTACTATCAGTGGCACTGGCTTAGGGCTGGCGATTGTGCAGCGGATTATCGATAACCATAACGGGATGCTGGAACTTGGCACCAGCGAGCGGGGCGGGCTTTCCATTCGCGCCTGGCTGCCATTGCCGGTAACGCGGGCGCAGGGTGCGACAAAAGAAGGGTAAATAAAACGGGAGGCGAAGGTGCCTCCCGTTTTGCTTTCTATAAGATACTGGATAGATATTCTCCAGCTTCAAACCATTACAGCTTCGGACCAGCAGCTACCAGCGCGGCACCCGCTGGGGTGTCGGTGTATTTATCGAAGTTGTCGATAAACAGTTTCGCCAGCGTTTCAGCTTTTTCCTGCCATTGTTCCGGAGAGGCGTAAGTGTTACGCGGATCGAGGATCTTCGTGTCAACGCCAGGCAGTTCTGTCGGGATCGCCAGGTTAAACATCGGCAGAGTGAAGGTTTCTGCGTTATCCAGCGAACCATTCAGAATAGCGTCGATAATGGCGCGGGTATCTTTAATCGAGATACGTTTGCCAGTGCCGTTCCAGCCGGTGTTAACCAGATACGCCTGCGCGCCCGCCGCCTGCATACGTTTCACCAGCACTTCTGCGTACTGAGTCGGGTGCAGCGACAGGAACGCCGCGCCGAAGCAGGCGGAGAAGGTTGGCGTCGGTTCGGTGATGCCGCGTTCAGTACCGGCCAGTTTGGCGGTGAAGCCAGAGAGGAAGTGGTACTGAGTTTGATCGGCAGTCAGACGAGAAACCGGCGGCAATACGCCGAAAGCATCTGCGGTCAGGAAGATAACTTTAGTTGCGTGGCCTGCTTTGGAGACCGGCTTAACGATGTTTTCGATGTGATAGATAGGATAAGAAACGCGGGTGTTCTCGGTTTTTGAACCATCGTCAAAGTCGATAGTGCCATCTTCACGCACGGTGACGTTTTCCAGCAGCGCATCGCGACGGATAGCGTTGTAGATTTCGGGTTCCGCTTCTTTCGACAGCTTGATGGTTTTCGCGTAGCAGCCGCCTTCGAAGTTAAACACGCCGTCATCGTCCCAGCCGTGTTCGTCATCGCCAATCAGACGGCGTTTCGGGTCGGTGGAAAGGGTGGTTTTACCCGTGCCAGAAAGGCCGAAGAACACTGCAACGTCGCCTTTCTCGCCAACGTTGGCGGAGCAGTGCATGGAGGCAATGCCTTTCAGCGGCAGCAGGTAGTTCATCATCGAGAACATCCCTTTCTTCATTTCGCCGCCGTACCAGGTGCCGCCAATTAACTGCATACGCTCAGTCAGGTTAAACGCG
Source organism: Escherichia sp. 93.0816 (assembly GCF_013368855.2). Taxonomy (NCBI): domain Bacteria; kingdom Pseudomonadati; phylum Pseudomonadota; class Gammaproteobacteria; order Enterobacterales; family Enterobacteriaceae; genus Escherichia; species Escherichia sp. 93.0816. The sequence continues at coordinate 140,723 of NZ_JABWNC020000007.1, forward strand.
ACGAAGTTTTCAGAGTTCAGGCCTTGCTCTTTCCACTGCGGGTTAGTGCACTTCGCGCCGTTCATGACGATAAAATCAGGTTTGAAACCTGCCAGCTCTTCATCGCTTGGGCGAATAAACATGTTTTTGACGAAATGCGCCTGCCAGGCCACTTCGGTGATAAAACGGACGGAAAGACGAGTATCCGGGTTAGCGCCGCAGAAAGCATCTACAACAAACAGACGTTTGCCGGAAAGCTGTTTGGTCACCAGGCCTTTCAGATGCTGCCAGGTTTCAGGGGAGAGAGGTTTGTTGTCGTTCTTACCTTTGCCTTTGTCTGCCCACCAGAAGGTATCGCGAGTGGTATCGTCACGGACGATATACTTATCTTTTGGTGAACGACCGGTGAAGATTCCGGTATCGACGGCAACGGCGCCCAGATTAGTTAACACCCCGCGCTCATAACCGGTCAGGCTCGGATCGAGCTCTTCCTGATACAGCAGGTCGTAGCTTGGGTTGTAAACGATATCATGTACGTCACTGATACCATAAGCCTCGAGTTCTTGCGGGGTCAAACCATTGTTAACGCGCATTTCACTGCTCCTTAGCCAATATGTATTGCCTGAATAGTAAAGTCTTTTTGGGGGTGTTAACCGCGACAAGGCTCATAGATTTACGTATCTGGAGAAATTCATATTTGACAAAACTCCGTGATTCCTGTCACGAAACGGTTGGTATTATCGCAGAAATAGCATTTTAGGTGTGGAAAATGTTCTTAAAAGGTTAAAACTTGGTTTATATGGCGAGAATGTTGCGAGTGTAATCGCATTCCTGAGTGAAATTGATGCAAATTCAACGAGTAAAGTATCGATTCACCACGCTAACTTTTTTTGATTACTTTCTGAGAAAAACAAATTAGTCCGGCCTGGATGCGATAATTACCTCTCCTTTTGATTCTGGATAACCAACATGGAAAACGTTGAGATTTCACCCGCGACACGCAGGGGAATGGTTGTTACCGGATTACTCCAGGGATTAGTTTGCTACCTGCTGATCTCCTGGCTCGCCGGTAAAAATAACAGTTGGATAGTTTATGGCGTGCCTGCGACCGTGGCGCTTTCATCCGTTTTGTTATTTTCTGTAGTGTCCTTCAAACAGAAGCGACTTTGGGGATGGCTGGCGATAGTGTTGATTGCCACTCTCGGGATGAGCGGCTGGCTGAAGTGGCAAATTGATGGCATGAGTCCCTGGAGAGCGGAAAAGGCGCTTTGGGATTTTGGGTGTTATCTGCTGCTGATGGGAATGATGTTGCTGCCGTGGATACAACAGAGTCTGCGTGAGCGTAATGACAGTACCCGCTATAGCTATTTTTACCAGTCGCTATGGCATAACGTACTTATATTATTGGTGATTTTTATCGCCAATGGCCTGACGTGGCTGGTGCTTTTACTGTGGAGTGAGTTGTTTAAACTCGTTGGTATCACGTTTTTTAAAACGCTCTTTTTTACAACCGACTGGTTTATTTATCTTACGTCAGGTCTGGTTACCGCACTGGCGGTGATCCTTGCGCGGACACAGTCTCGTTTAATCGACTCCATTCAAAAGTTGTTCACGTTAATCGCCACGGGGTTGCTGCCGTTAGTATCATTGCTAACCCTGATGTTTATTATCACCCTGCCGTTTACGGGTCTGAGCGCGATTTCTCGCCACATCTCTGCTGCCGGGTTGCTTTTGACGCTGGCCTTTTTGCAATTGCTCTTAATGACCATTGTCCGCGATCCGCAAAAAGCGTCACTTCCCTGGACTGGTCCGTTGCGTTGCCTGATTAAAACCGCTCTGCTGGTCGCCCCATTGTATGTGTTAGTCGCCGCCTGGGCGTTATGGCTGCGGGTCGCTCAGTACGGCTGGACTACCGAACGCTTGCATGGCGTGTTGGTTGTGGTGGTGTTACTGGTTTGGTCGCTGGGATATTTTGTCAGTATTGTCTGGCGTAAAGGGCAAAATCCCCTTGTTTTTCAGAGCAAAGTGAACCTTACGGTTTCGTTATTGGTGCTGGCGATACTGGTGCTTCTTAATTCGCCGGTGCTGGACAGTATGCGTATTAGCGTGAACAGTCATATGGCGCGTTATCAGAGCAGCAAAAACACGCCAGACCAGGTAAGTATCTACATGCTCGAACAGAGCGGTCGCTATGGCCGTGCGGCGCTTGAGTCGCTGAAAAGCGATGCCGAGTATATGAAAGACCCGAAACGCGCACGGGATCTGCTGATGGCGTTTGATGGGAAGCAACATCTTCAGCAGCAGGTATCGGAAAAAGCATTAGCCGATAATGTGGTAATTGCCCCAGGTTCAGGTAAACCGGATGCGACATTCTGGTCGGCCTTAATCAAAGAACGCTATAACGTGATGACCTGTATTGAAAAAGACGCCTGCGTACTGGTCGAGCAAGATCTGAATAGTGATGGTCAGGCGGAGCGGATCCTGTTTGTTTTTAATGATGACAGAGTCATTGTCTATGGCTTTGACTCAGCCAGAAAAGAATGGGACGCGCTTGATATGAGTTTACTTCCGCGCAAAATAACGAAAGAAAAATTACTCATAGCTGCGAAGGATGGAAAACTGGGGACGAGGCCGAAAGCGTGGCGCGATCTGACGGTAGATGGTGAAACGCTGGAAATAAACTTAAGTAAGTGACAACGCTTTTATCGGATACGATGCTGTATCTGACCAACAATAATTTGCGATTTATTTCATAGGCCTGGTAAGCGCAGCGCATCAGGCAATTGCGTCATGAAATCCGGCAGAGTTATCTCTGCCGGAAAAACTAATTAATGAACCTGCGGATCTGCCGGCGATGCATTGTTGCGGATCTCGGCAATATCCATCGCATTGAACAGATAGTGGTTACCGCAGTAATCACAATGCATGTCAATTTCGCCATCTTCCGCCAGGATGCTATCCACTTCTTCATCCGGCAGCGTTTTCAGCGCGTCGGCGCAACGTTCACGCGAGCAGGTGCATTTGAACTCAACATCCTGCGGATCGTAAACCGTCACCTCTTCTTCGTGGTACAAACGCCACAACACTTCGTTTGCCGGTAAGGTCAGCAACTCTTCGGTTTTGATGGTTTCGGTTAGCGTCGCCAGATGGTCGAAGTCGTCCTGCTGGGCATTTTGCGCAGGCATTACCTGCAACAACATACCGCCCGCAGCCGGTTTGCCGTCTACGTCGCCGGTGCGAATAAACAGGCGCGTCGGCAGCTGTTCAGAACGCATAAAGTAATCTTCCAGGCAGGCCGCCAGGGTATCACCTTCCAGACCAACCACGCCCTGATAGCGTTCGCCTTCGCTTGGGGTAATTGTGATCACCACGTAACCATTGCCAACCAGCGTTTTCAGGTCAGCATTTTCCGGGATTTCGCCCTGTACGCGCGCCACGCCACGCATCTGCTGGTTGTTGTTACCGTTAATAACCGCCAGATTCATCGGGCCGTCGCCTTGCAGCTGCACGGTGATATCACCATCAAACTTCAGCGTAGCGGTTAACAGGCTGGTCGCAACCAGCAGTTCTGCCAGCACGTTTTTAACGGGCTGCGGATAATCGTGATTCTCAAGGATCTGTTGCAGGGTTTCCGAAACGGTTACCAGTTCGCCGCGCACGGCAAAGTTTTCAAACAGATAGCGATGTAATTGGTCATGTTGCGGCATAATCATCTCTCTTGCAGGTGACAGTTATTCACTGTCGCCGTGTTTAAATCGTAACAGGTCGCGGCGCTCTTTTTTGTCCGGGCGTCGGTCCGGGTGCGGCATGGTTAAGGCATTAAGTTTACGTGCCAGCGCCATTTTTTCGCGTTTCTCTACACTTTGTGCAGTCTCTTCATACAGCAAGGCTGCCTCGCTGGCGGGGCGACGCTGTTCAGTAATCGCCTTCACGATTACCGTTCGCTCGTCATTTCCCTGGCGCAGAGTGAGCGTGGCATTCAGTTCGACGACTTTACTCGGCTTACTGCGCTGCCCGTTGTAATGCACCTTACCGCCTTCGATCATTTCACGAGCCAGCGCGCGGGTTTTGTAAAAACGGGCGGCCCATAGCCATTTATCCAGTCGAACCTCAACAGCAGGTTTTTCTTTCATGGCGTCTCCTTCACATTAGCGAGGGGATCAGGCGGCGGTAGTCATTCAGTGACGGATGGCGCTGATACTGTTTTTCAGCAATCCCTGAGTCGGGATTAGTGACGCCGAGGCAGTAACGAATACCAAATTGCGCGGCAGCATCGAGAATCGCTTCGCTGTCATCGATAAACAGCGTTCTTTCAGCTTTCAGACCCGTAGCTTCGGCCACCGCATGCCATAACCGCTGATCCTCTTTCGGATAACCAAATGTGTGGGTGGAAAGTAATAAATCAAGGTGCGCGTCGAGACCGGTATGCTCAAGTTTTACCGCCAGGTTGTGCGGATGCGCGTTGGTGAGCAAAATTCGCTGCTTACCGCTGGCTTTAAGTGCCTCAAGAAACGGAATGGTATCTTCACGCAGTACGGCGCGCGGTCCCATCTCGGTGGTCATCGCACAGATATCCAGACCCAGTTGCTCACTCCAGTAATCAAGACAGTACCAGTTTAGCGTATGCTGCACGTCGTGATATTGCTGGCGCATATATTCCATCGCTTCCTGTGGCGTGACCCCGTTTTTCGCGCCCCAGGTTTCAGGCACCAGCTTTTGCCAGAAATAGTTATCGAAGGCGAGGTCGAGCAACGTGCCGTCCATATCCAGCAGAACGGTATCTACGTCCTGCCAGGCAATGTTGATATGCATGAGGGAAATCTCCAGAGTGAAGCAATTTGCGCGACAGGGTAGCATAACCTGCCGCGCAAACGTGTTATTCGATAAGGCTTTCTGAAGGGGTGATCAGTTGTGGATTCAGGCAGCTTTCATAATAGGCCTGAATTTCCATCATGCGAGTACGATGACGGTGATAACGACGCCAGGCCTGTACGCCATTATAGATGGCACTGCCCAGCATCGTCAGCAACAGCAATGTCGTGCCCAGATAGCGCCACAGGCCGGAGCGATCCGGGATGGGGTGCAAGCCGATATGCTGCGTACCGTTGGCATCGGTAAAAATATTGGTGACGATGCCTTCGGCGTTAAACGGCGTATGCATCAGCATTTGCGCCAGTTTCTGGAAAGCGTTCCACTGTTCTTGCGGCGGGTAGTCGTAAAGTGATGCCGAAGGCCAGGGCTGATCAACAAAATCGCTGCCTTCGTCGCTGACAATCAGGAATCCTCCCGGTGCCGGGCTATTCAGTGATTGCGCCGCTCGCGCCGTTTCATGAGTAATGAATGGTGCTGTGGAGGTTTCCACCAGGTTATCGAGTGATTCTGCGCTCACCGGGCGGAGTAATACATTCACGCCGTCGAGTTTTCCAGCGTTAGCGCGTTTTACCAGTGCGTCCCAGTCCTTACTGTTGCCGAGATTCACCAGCGCATTTTTCAACCGAACACAATCATCTTTGGCGGCACAGAGATCGGCGGTTTTCAGCACGATGTCGCCAAAGTCATCGAGCAGTACCATGCCGGATTTCTGAATTGCTGAACGCAATGTGGCGCTGACGCGAGATTCATCATCCGGTTTCGGGTGCAACTGGCGGTTTACTGCCTCGGTCAGTGCCGTGGCCTTGTTGACCAGCTCAGATTCTGGTAATGGCAATGAACGGGCGTCATTCCAGATGATCTGCGAGCAGTCAAATGGTAAAAACGGTGAATTGGTTTTCGCGCTCCAGGTGCCTGAAGTGCGGATATTACACATTCCTGTACCGCTAAGACGTAAGGTATCGCCTACACGTACTCCGGCATCTGCCAGTTGTTTAACGCTGGTGGCCTCAATGGTCTGCGCACCTTTCATCCACGAGAGGGTGAATTTCAGCGGCATATCTAGTGGAACCCAGAACAGCAGCATAAACAGCACCAGCAGCGAACCCACTGCGATAATCGTACTGCGTAGCCAGTGTTGCAGCGGGAAGTTTTTAACTTCGTCATGCAGTGAAAGATAGCGTCCCTGACGTACCACGTGCCGATCAAGATAGATATCGATATCCGTTTGCTGCCCCAGATCCTGGGCAATATAAGGTTGCCAGTGCGCGGGATAGACCAGGTCGATAATACCGAGCGAAATATTGTTGATCTGTTCCTGATCGTTTTCGCCAAACAATCCCCAACGACGCGGCGTACCACGCAGACAGTGGATCTCCCGCAGGGATGATTTTGCCGGTGGCGCAAATAGCCCCCACAGACCAGCTCCCAGCAGCAGTAACGCACCGCCAGCCAGCCACGGGACAAATACATCCGGGGTAATCAGGCAGAAAAAGAACATCAGGAAAGAGGCGACAATCAGCAACGCTTCGCGTAGCCCACGCGGGCGACTAAGCGCATACTCTTCGTGCGTTTCTTTGCGAATATTGAGCAGTTCGATTTGTTCGCTTTCTTCACCGCGAATCGACGCCTGCGTTGACGGGACAGGCTGTAACGCATAGCCGCGAGTTTCCTGCATGTACTCTTGCAGCGTATGACCGTTGAGAGAAATAACCAGCGGCAGCGAATCGGTATGGATCAGTTCAACGCTATTTTCATCGTTGATGTACTGCTCCCAGAACGGGGGCAGGTGGACTTCCACCGAATCGAGATAATAACGCCATTTGTTAGGATCGTCGGTCGAAATGCCGTAACGCGTGATGGCGTGTGTCAGCATCATGACGTTGTTGCTTTCAGCGTTCAGCGTCAGTGAAACGGGGGCTGCGCTGGCACCCGTCGGGCCAGGAACCTGCAAAACCTGCGTCAGGCTGTCGAGATAATTTTCAACGGCGCTACGTTCTTCAGGCATGAGTTTGCGCGTTTGCGCATCAGCGAAGGCGTTAGTCCAGGGCAGTTGACGCCGCCTGGAGCGCACCTTTATCAGCCATCCCGCAAGTAGTGAGCAGGCCAGCAAAGCAGCTAAAAAAATCACAATGGTGCTCATGCTTTCCCCATCTTACTTAATTTGTCAGGTGTGATTAGTCGCATCCTGGACACAATATAGGATTCTGCGGTTGGCTATCGGCAAGCGTGGAGTTGAACTTGAGCATCATTAAGCGCATCCCAGTGACCGGTGATCATAGCAAACCCTCTGAGGGCGGAATATCAGCAAATTCCTAGAGTTATTTCAACCTATTGACTTTTAATTTGATTTGAGAATGATTATTTATTAAGTTACGTAAATGTAAATAACATGCAATTCACATTGCCGAATGCGTGTCCGATATCGCACAATAACTGCTGATTTCACAGCATAGATTCCACGATGAGCAAATCATTACAAAAACCCACCATTCTGAATGTTGAAACTGTAGCCCGTTCCCGATTGTTTACCATCGAAAGCGTGGATCTGGAGTTCAGCAACGGCGTGCGGCGTGTTTATGAACGAATGCGTCCAACCAACCGGGAAGCCGTGATGATTGTGCCAATTGTGGACGATCACCTGATTTTGATCCGCGAATACGCGGTGGGAACCGAATCCTACGAGTTAGGATTTTCGAAAGGGTTAATTGACCCCGGTGAAAGTGTCTATGAAGCGGCAAACCGCGAACTCAAAGAAGAAGTGGGATTTGGTGCGAACGATCTGACTTTTTTGAAGAAACTCAGCATGGCGCCGTCTTACTTTTCCAGCAAAATGAATATTGTGGTAGCGCAGGATCTCTACCCGGAATCGCTGGAAGGCGATGAGCCAGAGCCGCTACCGCAGGTTCGCTGGCCGCTGGCGCATATGATGGATTTGCTCGAAGAGCCTGACTTCAATGAAGCGCGCAATGTCAGTGCGCTGTTCCTCGTGCGCGAGTGGTTGAAGGGGCAGGGGCGGTTGTAAAGCCCCTGGTTATGCAGGCTGGCGTGACTGGGCGAGTTTTTCGTGAATAAACGCCAGTGCTTCCTCTTCTTTATCACTCAGCCATATAAAACTTGACTTGTTCATAACCAATACAAATATATCTTTATAGGGGATAAGGTCATTTATCTCTGACCAGACACAAAAGCTGTGGGTGCCAGATTTTTTCCAGCATTTAACACCAGTCTCATCGATTTGAAAGTTCAATCCTTCCGTTATTGCGTTTTGATTGTAGATATCAGACTGTGCTTTTTTCTGCTTATACCTTGTCCAGTAGGTCTTTACTGAAAAAAACATACCATGTAGCCAAAATACGATAACTAATACTTTGTTTTTATTGAGGATAAACAGAAGGTCATCGGTGACGTTATTCCAGACTGATAATTCAATTTCTATATTAAATATCCCTAAAATCACGAGAGATGCAGGGAATAGCAAGAAAAACGTGACAGCAATGATGTCATAGAGAGCCGCTTTGTGTAGGCGTGGCACTTTATCGGGATGATACCTTCGTAAAACAAGGCCGTAGATGGTTAGAAAATCAGTCTGGTTAAGGCTGAATGGGGCATATTGCCGGGTGAACTGACGATTACTTTCGCTGCAATTCTCCGAAGGAGAAGGAGAGTGACTTTCCATTTTCATCGACATCTTCCATAGTAAAAGCCCGGCAACATTAACGCTGCCGGGCGTCGTTTTTAGAACAATTCCTGTGCCTCACCATTATCGATAATGGTCGTTCCCACCTCGCGCACCGCCTGCTGTGTAGGCTGTGTACCTTCAATGAAGTACTCTTCGCGGCTGTTGCCGCCGTTGGCCAGTTGCCCGGTGCTGCGATCAATATTCACCGTCACAATACCCGGCGGCGGCGTTAGCGGTTGTTCCGGTACACCTTCCAGAACGGCTTTCATATAAGCGTCCCATGCTGGCTGGGCGCTCTTCGCACCGCCTTCGTAACCGGAGATCTGATCTTTAATCGCTCCGGAAGCCGTGGTGTGACCGAGATTACGACGGTGATCGTCAAAGCCAATCCATACCGAGGTCACAACGCCTGGTCCGTAACCCGAGAACCACGCATCTTTCGAGCTGTTGGTCGTCCCGGTTTTCCCGCCGATATCATGACGTTGCAAATCACGACCTGCGCGCCAGCCGGTGCCCTGCCAGCCAGGTTCACCAAAAATATTGGTGTTCAGGGCGCTCTTAATCAGGAATGCCAGCGGTGTGCTGATGACGTGTGGAGCGTATTCTGGCGCGCCAGTCTTCGCCACTAATGCCTGATTTGCCTGCTCAAGCTGCGGCATCGGAACAGAAACATTCTGCTGTTCGCGAGAGATAGCCACGTCTTCAACGTCGCTGTTTTCCAGCACGTTCGATTTTTGCGTATCACCGTAAATCACCGGAATATCACATTCCGGGCAGGCTACTTTCGGTTTCGCTTCGAAAATCACGCCGCCCTGGTCGTTTTCAATTTTGCTGATAAACCAGGGGTCGACCAGGAAGCCACCATTAGCCATCACTGCGTACCCGCGCGCCACCTGCAACGGCGTGAAGGAAGCGGAACCCAGTGCCAGCGATTCAGTGTGGACAATGTTTTGTGCCGGGAAGCCGAAGCGTTGCAAATACTCTGCGGCATAGTCCACGCCCATTGCTCGCATCGCACGTACCATTACCACGTTTTTCGACTGACCCAGCCCCTGACGTAAACGGATTGGACCGGCGTACTGCGGAGGTGAGTTTTTCGGCTGCCAGTCAGAACCCGCGCCTGCGTCCCAGCGGGAAATCGGCACATCGTTCAACATACTTGCCAGCGTCAGACCTTTATCCATCGCAGCGGTGTAGAGGAACGGCTTGATATTCGAACCAACCTGACGCAGTGCCTGGGTAGCGCGGTTAAATTTGCTTTGGTTGAAGTCAAAGCCACCGACTAACGCCATAACCGCACCGTTTTGTGGATTGATCGATACCAGCGCCGAGTTCACTTCCGGCACCTGTGCCAGCCACCAGGCATCGCCCACCTGGCGAACCCAGATTTGCTGGCCTGTTTGCACAACATCGGTCACTTTACGCGGCGTCGGTCCCTGCTGAGTATCGGAACGATAAGGCCGTGCCCAGCGAATCCCTTCCATACGCAGCGTCACAGATGTTCCGTCCGCCAGCATTGCTGTCGCTTCCTGCGGGTTGGCGCGGGTGACAGCGGCAGGTAGCAGCGGACCATAGGTTGGCAGCGCCTTCAGCGTATCGGTAATCTTTTTGTCATCCCACGCTGATTCACCTACTTTCCACAGCACATTGGCCGGGCCGCGATAGCCGTGACGCATGTCGTAGTCCAGTACGTTATTACGCACGGCTTGCTGTGCGGCCTGCTGCACTTTGCGGGTAATGGTCGTGTAAATGCGATAGCCGTCTTCATAAGCGTTTTCGCCGTAACGGTTATACATCTCCTGACGTACCATTTCGGTGAGATACGGCGCTGAGAAGGCGATCTCCGGTGCGTGATAGTTGGCGTTAATCGCTTCGGTGCGTGTCTCATCAAGCTGCTGTTGGGTGATATACCCTTCGTCCAGCATTCGCGACAGCACGACGTTACGCCGCGCGACGGCTCGATCCATTGAATAGAGCGGGTTGAAGGTGGAAGGGGCTTTAGGCAGCCCGGCAATCACCGCCATTTCGTTCAACGTCAATTGGTCGACGGTTTTACCGAAATAGACTTGTGCCGCAGCACCGACACCATAGGCGCGGTAACCGAGATAAATCTTGTTCAGATAAAGCTCGAGGATCTCGTCTTTCGTCAGCAACTGTTCAATACGAATCGCGAGGAAGACTTCCTTAATTTTACGCATTAGCGTGCGTTCTGGACTCAGGAAGAAGTTTCTCGCCAGTTGTTGGGTGATGGTGCTCGCCCCTTGCGATGCGTGACCGGAGAACAGCGCCACGCTTGCCGCACGGAAGATCCCCACAGGGTCAACTCCGTGATGCTCGTAGAAGCGGCTATCTTCCGTCGCAATAAAGGCTTTCACCATTTCCGGCGGGATTTGATCCAACGTAACCGGAATACGACGTTTTTCACCGTATTGAGCAATTAGCTCGCCATCGGCGCTGTAAATCTGCATCGGAATTTGCAGGCGTACATCTTTTAATGTCGCCACATCCGGCAGTTGTGGCTCGATGTAGCGGTAGAGGCCATAAATCGAGCCTGCTCCCAGCAGAATGCAACAGACTGCAAGGATCAATAAATACTTTACGAACTTCACTGGAAATTTCCCATTTAGTTTCATTTGGGCAGTTTATAAACAAACGCGCGGTAGTATAAAGGCAAGCCAGACGCATTGATATACCCGTCAGAGTGACGGGGGATAAGGAGATCATCACAATGGCATTTAAGACCTGGCAAATTGGTTTGCATTTACAACAGCAAGAAGCGGTGGCGGTTGCTATCGTGCGTGGCGCGAAAGAATGCTTTTTGCAACGCTGGTGGCGTTTGCCGCTGGCGACCGACATTATCAAAGATGGGCGCATTATTGATGCGGAACGGCTGACTAAAACGTTGTTACCGTGGAGTCGTGAACTGCCACACCGTCATCACATTATGTTGGCATTTCCCGCTAGCCGAACGTTACAAAGGGCATTTCCGCGACCGGCAATGTCCCTGGGCGAACGGGAGCAAATGGCCTGGTTGACAGGTACGATGGCTCGCGAGCTGGATATGGAACCGGACTCCCTGCGCTTTGATTACAGCGAAGATTCGCTAAGTCCCGCCTATAACGTGACCGCTGCGCAAAGCAAAGAGCTGGCAACGCTGCTTAGCCTGGCAGAAAGATTGCGTATTCACGTTAGTGCGATTACCCCAGACGCCTGCGCTTTGCAGCGATTCCTGCCTTTTTTACCTTCTCATCAGCAATGTCTGGCCTGGCGTGATAACGAACAGTGGCTATGGGCGACACGTTATAGCTGGGGGCGCAAACTGGCGGTAGGGATGACAAGCGCGAATGAACTGGCCGCGACGTTAGCCATTAATTCTGAAAGTCTCGCGATATGCGGCGAAGGCGGATTTGACCCCTGGAATGCGGTTTCTGTGCGTCAGCCGCCGCTACCGCCGCCAGGTGGAGATTTCTCTATCGCGCTGGGGCTGGCGCTTGGGGAGGGGTACTGATGAATCCGCCAATCAATTTTTTGCCCTGGCGAGAGCAACGCCGGACGGCCTTTCTTCGTTTCTGGTTGCTGATGTTCGTTGCTCCTCTGCTGCTGGTTGTCGGGATAACGCTAATGCTGCGTTTGACAACCAACGCTGAAGTACGCGTTGACGCTGTTTTGCTTCAGGCGGAACAACAACGCGCCAGCACCCTACAAACCAGTAAACCACGTTTGCTTGAACGCCAACAATTACGCGAACAGCGTTTGCAACGTCAGCGCCAGCGACAATTTACCCGCGACTGGCAATCTGCGCTGGAGTCACTGGCGGCGCTTTTACCCGAACATGCCTGGCTGACAACGATAAGCTGGCAGCAGGGAACGCTGGAGGTAAAGGGACTTGTGACGAACATTACTGCGCTAAACGCACTGGAAAAAGCACTCCGCCAGGATGCTTCTTTTCAGCTCAATCAGCGTGGAGCCACGCAGCAGGATGCTCAAGGTCGCTGGCAATTTGAGTATCAGTTAACAAGGACGGTTAACGATGAACACTCTTTTTGACTGGTGGTTCGCGACATCACTCCGTATCCGCCAGTTTTGCTGGGCAGTCTGGTTGTTGATGTTAGTTACGCTCATTTTTCTTTCATCGACACACCATGAAGAGAGTGACGCATTAATTCGACTGCGGGCAAGTAATCACCAGCAATGGACTGCACTTTATCGCCTGGTAGACACCACTCCCATCATTGAAGAAAAGACGTTGCCCTTTTCGCCACTGGATTTTCAGTTGCCCGGCGCGCAACTGCTTTACTGGCATCCATCCGCTCAGGGAGGCGAGTTGGCGTTGAAAACGTTCTGGGAAGCTGTGCCGTCGGCATTTACACGGCTGGCAGAGCGCAACGTCAGCGTGAGCCGTTTTTTGTTAAGCGTGGAAGGTGGCGCTCTTTTGTTCACGCTACAACTGGAGATGCCGCATGGGGGTTAAACGCTGGTTGTTGGCAGGTATTGCCTTGTGCCTTTTAACCGGTATGCGCGACCCTTTTAAGCCGCCGGAGGATCTATGCCGGGTAAGCGAACTTAGGCAGTGGCGTTATCAGGGGATGGTAGGGCGAGGCGAGCGCGTTATTGGCGTAATAAAAGATGGGCAAAAAAAATGGCGACGGGTGCAGCAAAACGATGTGCTGGAGAATGGCTGGACAATTTTACAACTGACGCCAGAAACATTAACGCTGGGAACCGGAAAAAACTGCGAACCGCCACAGTGGTTGTGGCAACGGCAAGGAGATAAAAATGAAGCAATGGATAGCCGCACTACTGTTGATGATGATACCCAGCGTACAGGCGGCAAAGCCGCAAAAAGTGACGCTGATGGTGGATGACGTTCCGGTGGCTCAGGTGTTACAGGCGCTGGCTGAACAGGAGAAGTTAAACCTGGTGGTTTCGCCAGACGTCAATGGTACGGTGTCGTTACATCTCACTGACGTTCCCTGGAAACAGGCACTACAAACCGTAGTGAAAAGCGCCGGGCTGATAACGCGCCAGGAAGGCAACATTCTTTCAGTGCATTCTGTTGCCTGGCAGAATGACAATATCGCCCGTCAGGAGGCTGAACAGGCGCGGGTGCAGGCAAATCTGCCGCTGGAAAATCGCAATATTACTCTGCAATACGCCGACGCCGGAGAGCTGGCGAAAGCAGGGGAGAAACTACTTAGCGCCAAAGGCAGCATGACCGTCGATAAACGCACTAATCGCCTTTTGCTGCGTGATAACAAAACGGCGTTAAGTGCGCTGGAACAATGGGTAGCGCAAATGGATTTGCCGGTCGGGCAGGTTGAACTGTCGGCGCACATTGTCACCATTAATGAAAAAAGTTTGCGGGAATTGGGGGTGAAATGGACGCTGGCCGATGCGCAACAAACTGGCGGCGTTGGGCAAGTGACCACGCTCGGTAGCGATCTCTCCGTAGCGACGGCGACAACACATGTCGGTTTTAACATTGGGCGCATCAGCGGGCGTTTACTGGATCTGGAGCTTTCCGCGCTCGAACAAAAACAGCAACTGGATATTATCGCCAGCCCGCGTCTGCTGGCCTCACATCTCCAGCCTGCCAGCATTAAACAGGGGAGCGAGATCCCGTATCAGGTTTCCAGTGGTGAAAGCGGCGCGACGTCGGTGGAATTTAAAGAGGCAGTGCTGGGAATGGAGGTCACGCCCACGGTATTACAAAAAGGTCGCATCCGACTGAAATTACACATCAGCCAGAACGTTCCGGGGCAGGTGCTACAACAAGCTGATGGCGAAGTGCTGGCGATTGATAAGCAGGAGATCGAAACGCAAGTTGAGGTAAAAAGCGGAGAAACGCTGGCACTGGGTGGCATTTTTACCCGTAAAAATAAATCGGGTCAGGATAGCGTACCGCTGTTGGGCGACATCCCCTGGTTCGGGCAATTATTTCGTCATGATGGAAAAGAAGATGAACGACGCGAGTTAGTGGTATTTATCACGCCACGGTTGGTTTCCAGTGAGTAAACTACCTCGAAAACGGCGATGTTTTCATGCTGAACATGTTTCATCTATTTGACGCGCGCAGGTATTTAGCATACAAGGAGTACCGATTTGAGAGTCGGTGCTCTTTGTTACCTGCGTTTTATGATGGTGATTTATCTTTCACGCGGCATTTTGCTGTCTTTTTTAGGCTAATCTTACCCGGTGATTTATCGCCAGAGCGGTGATAGCAAGGCAGTGCACCTGCAGCGACCAGATATGCAGAGGGATGGGCAATTTATTCAGTTGCCAAACCCGCTGGAGTATTGAGATAATTTTCAGTCTGACTCTCGCAATATCTTATGAGGTTTCAGTTCATGTCCTGCGGCGCTCTCTGAGCGAAGCGGGTTTATCATTAACGAATAGTCTTAGTAGTACCGAAAAAATGGCAGAGAAACGCAATATCTTTCTGGTTGGGCCTATGGGTGCCGGAAAAAGCACTATTGGGCGCCAGTTAGCTCAACAACTCAATATGGAATTTTACGATTCCGATCAAGAGATTGAGAAACGAACCGGAGCTGATGTGGGCTGGGTTTTCGATTTAGAAGGCGAAGAAGGCTTCCGCGATCGCGAAGAAAAGGTCATCAATGAGTTGACCGAGAAACAGGGTATTGTGCTGGCTACTGGCGGCGGCTCTGTGAAATCCCGCGAAACGCGTAACCGTCTTTCCGCACGTGGCGTTGTCGTTTATCTTGAAACGACCATCGAAAAGCAACTTGCGCGCACGCAGCGTGATAAAAAACGCCCGTTGCTGCACGTTGAAACACCGCCGCGTGAAGTTCTGGAAGCATTGGCTAATGAACGCAATCCGCTGTATGAAGAGATTGCCGACGTGACCATTCGTACTGATGATCAAAGCGCCAAAGTGGTCGCAAACCAGATTATTCACATGCTGGAAAGCAACTAATTCTGGCTTTATATACACTCGTCTGCGGGTACAGTAATTAAGGTGGATGTCGCGTTATGGAGAGGATAGTCGTCACTCTCGGGGAACGTAGTTACCCAATTACCATCGCATCTGGTTTGTTTAACGAACCAGCTTCATTCTTACCGCTGAAATCGGGTGAGCAGGTGATGTTGGTCACCAACGAAACCCTGGCTCCTCTGTATCTCGATAAAGTTCGCGGCGTACTTGAACAGGCGGGTGTTAACGTTGATAGCGTTATCCTCCCTGACGGCGAGCAGTATAAAAGCCTGGCAGTACTCGACACCGTTTTTACGGCGTTGTTGCAAAAGCCGCACGGTCGCGATACGACGCTGGTGGCGCTTGGCGGCGGCGTAGTAGGCGATCTTACCGGTTTTGCAGCGGCGAGCTATCAGCGCGGCGTTCGCTTCATTCAAGTCCCGACGACATTGCTGTCACAGGTAGACTCTTCCGTTGGCGGCAAAACCGCAGTCAACCATCCCCTCGGTAAAAATATGATTGGCGCTTTTTATCAGCCAGCATCAGTGGTGGTGGATCTCGACTGTCTGAAAACGCTTCCCCCGAGAGAATTAGCTTCGGGGCTGGCGGAAGTCATCAAATACGGCATTATTCTTGACGGTGAGTTTTTCAACTGGCTGGAAGATAATCTGGATGCGCTGCTCAGTCTGGATGGTTCGGCAATGGCGTACTGTATTCGTCGTTGTTGTGAGCTGAAAGCAGAAGTTGTTGCCGCCGACGAGCGCGAATCCGGCTTACGTGCTTTACTGAATCTGGGACATACCTTTGGTCATGCTATTGAAGCGGAAATGGGGTATGGCAATTGGTTGCACGGTGAGGCGGTCGCGGCGGGTATGGTGATGGCGGCGCGAACGTCGGAACGTCTCGGGCAGTTTAGTTCTGCCGAAACGCAGCGTATTATTACCCTGCTTACGCGGGCTGGATTACCGGTTAATGGGCCGCGCGAAATGTCCGCGCAGGCGTATTTACCGCATATGCTGCGTGACAAGAAAGTCCTTGCGGGAGAGATGCGCTTAATTCTTCCGCTGGCAATTGGTAAGAGTGAAGTTCGCGGCGGTGTATCGCACGAGCTTGTCCTTAACGCTATTGCCGATTGTCAATCAGCGTAACAACAAGAAAGGTCAGGCCGCTTATCAAGTGGTCTATTAGCTTCAGGTTAATTGCAACGTGGTAAGCATTAACCTTTTAGTGGGGTGTTAAATGGATGAATTCAAACCAGAAGACGAGCTGAAACCCGATCCCAGCGATCGTCGTACTGGTCGTTCTCGTCAACCTTCTGAGCGTTCAGAACGTACTGAACGTGGCGAACCGCAGATCAATTTTGATGATATCGAACTTGATGAAACTGACGATCGCCGTCCGACTCGTGCGCAAAAAGAGCGCAATGAGGAACCGGAAATCGAAGAAGAAATTGATGATTCCGAAGATGAAGCTGTGGATGAAGAGCGCGTAGAGCGTCGTCCGCGTAAGCGCAAAAAAGCAGCCAGCAAACCGGCTTCTCGTCAGTATATGATGATGGGCGTCGGTATTCTGGTTCTGCTGCTGTTGATCATCGGTATCGGTTCTGCGCTAAAAGCCCCCTCGACCTCTTCCAGCGATCAAACCGCGTCTGGCGAGAAGAGTATTGATCTTGCTGGCAATGCGGCCGATCAGGCGAATGGTGTGCAACCAGCGCCGGGAACCACGTCTGCGGAAAATACCCAGCAGGATGTTTCTCTGCCGCCGATTTCTTCTACGCCGACTCAGGGGCAAACCCCGGCGGCAATGGATGGTCAACAACGTGTTGAAGTGCAGGGTGACCTGAATAACGCGCTGACCCAGCCGCAAAATCAGCAACAGCTGAACAATGTGGCGGTCAACTCCACGCTGCCGACTGAACCCGCGACTGTAGCGCCAGTTCGTAATGGCAACGCATCGCGTGATACGGCGAAAGCGCAAACCGTTGAACGTCCGACCACCACGCGTCCAGCACGTCAGCAGGCAGTGATTGAGCCGAAAAAACCACAAGCAACCGTGAAAACGGAACCGAAGCCGGTAGCACAGACGCCGAAGCGTACTGAACCTGCTGCACCTGTGGCGAGCACGAAGGCACCGGCTGCGACTTCTACGCCAGCCGCAACGCCAGCACCAAAAGAGACGGCGACTACGGCTCCAGTACAGACGGCATCTCCGGCGCAAACCACGGCAACACCAGCCGCTGGAGCGAAGACCGCAGGTAATGTTGGTTCGTTGAAATCGGCACCGTCCAGCCATTACACTCTGCAGCTGAGCAGTTCTTCTAACTACGACAACCTGAACGGTTGGGCGAAGAAAGAGAATCTGAAAAACTACGTTGTCTATGAAACGACGCGTAATGGTCAGCCGTGGTATGTACTGGTTTCTGGCGTGTATGCTTCGAAAGAAGAAGCGAAAAAAGCGGTATCTACATTGCCAGCCGATGTTCAGGCCAAAAACCCGTGGGCGAAACCGCTGCGTCAGGTACAGGCCGATCTGAAGTAATCAAGGTTATCTCCCGCAATGGTTTATCGTTGCGGGAGTTGCCTGAAGCGCTGGATGCTGTCGGAGCTTTCTCCACAGCCGGAGAAGGTGTAATTAGTTAGTCAGCATGAAGAAAAATCGCGCTTTTTTGAAGTGGGCAGGGGGCAAATATCCCCTGCTTGATGATATTAAACGGCATTTGCCTAAGGGTGAATGTCTGGTTGAACCTTTTGTGGGTGCCGGGTCGGTGTTTCTCAACACCGACTTTTCTCGTTATATCCTTGCCGATATCAATAGCGATCTGATCAGCCTCTACAACATTGTGAAGATGCGTACTGATGAGTACGTGCAGGCTGCCCGCGAGCTGTTTGTTCCTGAGACAAATTGCGCCGAGGTTTACTATCAGTTCCGCGAAGAGTTCAATAAAAGCCAGGATCCGTTCCGCCGGGCGGTACTGTTTTTATATTTGAACCGCTACGGTTACAACGGTCTGTGTCGTTACAATCTGCGCGGCGAGTTTAACGTGCCGTTTGGTCGCTACAAAAAACCCTATTTCCCGGAAGCTGAGTTGTATCACTTTGCTGAAAAAGCGCAGAATGCCTTTTTCTATTGTGAGTCTTACGCCGATAGCATGGCGCGCGCAGATGATGCATCCGTCGTCTATTGCGATCCGCCTTATGCACCGCTATCTGCGACCGCCAACTTTACGGCGTATCACACAAACAGTTTTACTCTTGAACAACAAGCGCATCTGGCGGAGATCGCCGAAGGTCTGGTTAACCGTCAGATCCCGGTACTGATTTCTAACCATGATACGGCGCTAACGCGCGAGTGGTATCAGCGCGCAAAATTGCATGTCGTCAAAGTTCGACGCAGTATAAGCAGCAACGGCGGCACACGTAAAAAGGTGGACGAACTGCTGGCTTTGTACAAACCAGGAGTCGTTTCACCCGCAAAAAAATAATTCTCAAGGAGAAGCGGATGAAACAGTATTTGATTGCCCCCTCAATTCTGTCGGCTGATTTTGCCCGCCTGGGTGAAGATACCGCAAAGGCCCTGGCAGCTGGCGCTGATGTCGTGCATTTTGACGTCATGGATAACCACTATGTTCCCAACCTGACGATTGGACCAATGGTGCTGAAATCCTTGCGTAATTACGGCATTACCGCCCCTATCGACGTACATCTGATGGTGAAACCGGTCGATCGCATTGTGCCGGATTTCGCTGCCGCAGGTGCCAGCATCATTACCTTTCATCCTGAAGCATCCGAGCATGTTGACCGCACGCTGCAACTGATTAAAGAAAATGGCTGTAAAGCGGGGCTGGTATTTAACCCGGCGACACCGCTGAGCTATCTGGATTACGTGATGGACAAACTGGATGTGATCCTGCTGATGTCCGTCAACCCTGGTTTCGGCGGTCAGTCTTTCATTCCACAAACGTTAGATAAACTGCGCGAAGTACGTCGTCGTATCGACGAGTCTGGCTTCGACATTCGACTGGAAGTGGACGGTGGCGTGAAGGTGAACAATATTGGCGAAATCGCTGCGGCGGGCGCGGATATGTTTGTCGCTGGCTCCGCTATTTTCGACCAGCCAGACTATAAAAAAGTCATTGATGAAATGCGCAGTGAACTGGCAAAGGTAAGTCATGAGTAAGTTTGAAGATATTCGCGGCGTTGCCTTCGATCTCGACGGTACGTTGGTTGACAGTGCTCCCGGTCTGGCTGCTGCGGTAGATATGGCGCTGTATGCGCTGGAGTTGCCCGTCGCAGGCGAAGAGCGTGTTATTACCTGGATTGGTAATGGCGCAGATGTGCTGATGGAGCGGGCATTGACCTGGGCGCGTCAGGAACGTGCGACACTGCGTAAAACGATGGGTAAACCGCCCGTTGATGACGACATTCCGGCAGAAGAGCAAGTACGTATTCTGCGTAAGCTGTTCGATCGCTATTATGGCGAGGTTGCCGAAGAAGGGACGTTTTTGTTCCCGCACGTGGCCGATACGCTTGGCGCGTTGCAGGCTAAAGGCTTGCCGCTAGGTCTGGTCACCAACAAACCAACGCCGTTCGTCGCGCCGCTGCTGGAAGCGTTGGATATCGCAAAATACTTTAGCGTGGTTATCGGTGGCGATGACGTACAAAACAAAAAACCACACCCGGATCCGCTGCTACTGGTGGCTGAACGGATGGGCATTGCCCCACAACAGATGCTGTTTGTTGGCGACTCACGCAATGATATTCAGGCAGCAAAAGCAGCCGGTTGCCCTTCAGTTGGCTTAACCTACGGATATAACTACGGCGAGGCTATCGATCTCAGCCAGCCTGATGTAATTTATCACTCTATAAATGACCTTCTGCCCGCATTAGGGCTTCCGCAAAGCGAAAATCAGGAATCGAAAAATGACTAAGCCCATCGTTTTTAGTGGCGCACAGCCTTCAGGTGAATTGACCATTGGTAACTACATGGGTGCGCTGCGTCAGTGGGTAAACATGCAGGATGATTACCATTGTATTTACTGCATCGTTGACCAACACGCGATCACCGTGCGCCAGGATGCGCAGAAGCTGCGTAAAGCGACGCTGGATACGCTGGCGTTGTACCTGGCTTGCGGTATCGATCCTGAGAAAAGCACTATTTTTGTTCAGTCCCACGTGCCGGAACATGCGCAGTTAGGCTGGGCGCTGAACTGCTATACCTACTTCGGCGAGCTGAGCCGCATGACGCAGTTTAAAGATAAATCTGCGCGTTATGCCGAGAACATTAACGCTGGTCTGTTTGACTATCCGGTGCTGATGGCTGCGGACATCCTGCTGTATCAAACCAATCTGGTGCCGGTCGGCGAAGACCAGAAACAGCACCTGGAACTGAGCCGCGATATCGCCCAGCGTTTCAACGCGCTGTATGGCGATATCTTTAAAGTACCGGAGCCGTTTATTCCGAAATCTGGCGCGCGCGTAATGTCGCTGCTGGAGCCGACCAAGAAGATGTCCAAGTCTGACGATAACCGCAATAACGTTATCGGTCTGCTGGAAGATCCGAAATCGGTAGTGAAGAAAATCAAACGTGCGGTCACTGACTCCGACGAGCCGCCGGTAGTTCGCTACGACGTGCAGAACAAAGCGGGCGTTTCTAACCTGCTGGATATCCTTTCTGCGGTAACGGGTCAAAGCATCCCGGAACTGGAAAAACAGTTCGAAGGCAAGATGTATGGTCACCTGAAAGGCGAAGTAGCTGAAGCGGTTTCCGGTATGTTGACTGAATTGCAGGAACGCTATCACCGTTTCCGCAATGACGAAGCCTTCCTGCAACAGGTAATGAAAGACGGCGCAGAAAAAGCCAGCGCACACGCTTCCCGTACGTTGAAAGCGGTTTACGAAGCGATTGGTTTTGTGGCGAAACCATAATTCACTATTGATACCAAAAACCGGGGAAACCCGGTTTTTTTACGTCCTTATTTGCAATAACCCCAAAAAATGTGAAGCATCTCGCCGTTTCCACATCTCTTTGTTGCGCCTTATCTTCATTTTCATGAAGATATAAATATTCATTTTATTGAAAATTTATTATGCGTCGAACGTTTATCAAAAAAGAAGGCGTCGTCATCACGACGCTGGCTCGTTATTTGTTAGGTGAAAAGTGTGGTAATCGCCTGAAAACCATAGATGAACTGGCAACTGAATGCCGTTCGTCCGTCGGCCTGACGCAGGCCGCGTTAAAAAATCTGGAGTCAAGCGGCGCGATTCGGATTGAACGTCGAGGGCGCAATGGCAGTTATCTGGTAGAGATGGATAACAAAGCACTGTTGACCCATGTTGATATCAATAATGTGGTATGTGCGATGCCCTTGCCCTATACCCGCTTGTACGAAGGTTTAGCGAGCGGGTTAAAAGCTCAGTTTGATGGCATTCCTTTTTACTATGCACATATGCGTGGTGCGGATATTCGCGTGGAGTGTTTGCTTAACGGTGTCTATGACATGGCCGTAGTTTCGCGACTGGCGGCGGAAAGTTATCTCACGCAAAAAGGCTTATGTCTTGCGCTGGAGTTGGGGCCGCATACCTACGTTGGCGAGCACCAGTTGATTTGCCGTAAAGGGGAGTCAGGTAACGTGAAGCGCGTGGGGCTGGATAACCGTTCTGCAGATCAGAAGATCATGACCGATGTCTTTTTTGGCAGTAGCGATGTGGAGCGAGTCGATCTCTCTTATCACGAGAGTTTACAACGCATTGTTAAAGGCGATGTCGATGCGGTTATCTGGAATGTGGTAGCGGAAAGCGAACTGACCATGCAGGGATTAGAAGCGACGCCGCTAACAGACGATCCGCGATTTTTACAGGCTACTGAAGCCGTGGTTTTGACGCGAGCCGATGATTACCCGATGCAACAATTGCTGCGTGCGGTTGTTGATAAACACGCCCTGCTTGCCCATCAACAGCGAGTGGTCAGTGGGGAACAGGAACCCAGTTATTAAACGAAAGGCATCTAAAATGGAAACCAGACTCAACCTGCTTTGCGATGCAGGGGTCATCGATAAGGACATCTGCAAAGGCATGATGCAGGTCGTCAACGTACTGGAAACAGAATGCCATCTACCAGTGCGCAGTGAGCAAGGAACGATGGCAATGATACATATGGCGAGTGCGCTGATGCGCAGTCGTCGCGGCGAACAGATCCAGCCACTGGATGACGAATTGCTGGCTGAACTGGCGCAATGTAGCCACTGGCCAGCGATCATGCAGTTGCACCAGGTGTTATTGCAGGGATTCGCGCTGGAAGTTAACCCGTGTGAAGAAGGCTATTTGCTGGCCAACCTTTATGGATTATGGATGGCCGCTAACGAAGAGGTCTGAAGCCCACAGCAAATCCACGTCGCATAACTTAAATATTCAAAAAAATGAATATTTGATTCAAGGAACAGGAACGAGGCAACAAGATGTTTGTAGAAGCATTGAAACGCCAGAACCCGGCACTGATTTCTGCCGCACTAAACCTGTGGCAGCAGGGCAAGATAGCCCCGGACAGTTGGGTTGTCGACGTGGATCAGGTACTGGAAAACGGTAAGCGGCTGATTGAGACGGCGCGGCTTTACGGTATTGAGCTGTATCTGATGACCAAACAGTTCGGTCGCAATCCGTGGCTGGCGGAAAAACTGCTGGCGCTGGGCTACAGCGGCATTGTGGCGGTGGATTACAAAGAGGCGCGAGTGATGCGCCGCGCAGGTTTGCCGGTGGCGCATCAGGGGCATCTGGTACAAATCCCTTGTCACCAGATCGCTGATGCCGTTGAACAGGGCACTGACGTCATCACCGTGTTTACCCTTGCCAAAGCGCAGGAGGTTTCTGCGGCAGCGGTGAAAGCGGGGCGGATTCAGTCTGTGCTGCTCAAAGTTTATAGCGACGATGATTTTCTTTATCCGGGGCAGGAGAGCGGTTTTGTACAGCATTCGCTGCACGAGGTGGTTGCTGAAATTCAGAAACTGCCGGGGCTGCATTTGGCGGGACTTACCCATTTCCCCTGCCTGCTTTGGGATGAGGCTGCCGGGAAAGTTTTGCCGACGCCGAATCTTCACACGCTGGTACAAGCACGGGATCAACTGGCGAAATCTGGTATTGCGATTGAGCAACTGAACGCGCCTTCAGCAACCAGCTGTACTTCGCTGCCATTGCTGGCGGAATACGGTGTTACTCATGCCGAACCCGGTCATGCGCTGACGGGCACCATTCCGGCAAACCAACAGGGCGACCAGCCTGAACGCGTAGCCATGCTCTGGTTAAGCGAAATATCCCATCATTTTCGTGGTGATAGCTACTGCTACGGCGGCGGCTATTACCGTCGTGGTCATGCGCAACATGCGCTGGTATTTACGCCAGAAAATCAAAAGATTACTGAAACCAATCTCAAAACTGTGGATGACAGCAGTATCGACTACACCCTGTCGCTGGCAGGCGAGCATCCGGTAAGCAGTGCAGTGGTGCTTTGTTTTCGCACGCAGATTTTTGTCACCCGTAGCGATGTGGTGCTGGTGTCCGGTATTCACCGTGGCGAACCGAAAATCGTTGGTCGTTATGACAGTCTCGGCAACCCTCTGGAGGCGTAATGGCGCGATTTGTGGTGTTAGTGATCGATAGCTTTGGCGTAGGGGCAATGAAAGATGTCACGTTGGTGCGTCCGCAGGATGCCGGGGCGAATACCTGTGGTCACATCCTGAGCCAGTTGCCGCATTTGCAGCTACCAACGCTGGAGAAGCTGGGGCTAATCAACGCATTGGGTTATGCGCCAGGCGATATGCAGCCGTCAGACTCCGCAACCTGGGGCGTGGCAGAGCTGCAACATGAAGGTGGCGATACCTTTATGGGGCATCAGGAAATTTTAGGCACGCGCCCGTTACCGCCGCTGCGGATGCCCTTTCGCGATGTGATTGACCGTGTTGAGCAGGCATTAGTATCCGCCGGTTGGCAGGTGGAGCGCCGTGGCGATGATCTGCAATTTCTGTGGGTCAATCAGGCGGTTGCGATTGGCGATAATCTCGAGGCGGATTTAGGCCAGGTCTATAACATCACCGCCAACCTCTCTGTGATCTCTTTTGACGACGCAATCAAAATTGGTCGTATCGTGCGTGAGCAGGTACAGGTCGGTCGGGTCATTACATTTGGCGGCCTGTTAACCGACAGTCAACGCATTATCGATGCCGCAGAAAGCAAAGAAGGGCGCTTTATTGGTATCAATGCGCCGCGCTCTGGCGCTTATGACAACGGCTTCCAGGTCGTGCATATGGGCTACGGCGTCGATGAGAAAGTACAAGTGCCGCAAAAACTGTATGAAGCGGGCGTGCCAACCGTGCTGGTGGGTAAGGTGGCAGATATCGTCAGCAATCCTTATGGCGTGAGCTGGCAAAACCTGGTGGATAGCCAGCGGATTATGGATATCACCCTCGACGAATTTAACACGCATCCGACGGCGTTTATTTGCATCAATATCCAGGAAACCGACCTCGCTGGTCATGCAGAAGACGTCGCACGTTATGCCGAACGTTTGCAGGTCGTTGACCGTAACCTTGCCCGGCTTATTGAGGCGATGCAGCCAGATGATTGCCTGGTCGTAATGGCGGATCACGGTAACGATCCGACCATTGGTCACAGCCACCATACCCGTGAAGTGGTGCCAGTGCTGGTTTATCAGCAAGGGCTGATCCACACGCAACTCGGTGTGCGCACCACGCTTTCTGATGTGGGGGCTACCGTGTGTGAATTTTTCCGTGCGCCACCGCCACAAAATGGTCGCTCTTTTCTTTCCTCCCTCCGGTTTGCAGGAGACACCCTATGAGTTTTGATCCGACGGGCTACACCTTCGCCCATGAACATCTGCATATTGATCTTTCCGGCTTTAAAAACAACGTGGACTGCCGCCTTGATCAGTATGCGTTCATTTGCCAGGAGATGAACGACCTGATGACCCGGGGCGTGCGTAATGTGATTGAGATGACCAACCGTTACATGGGGCGCAATGCGCAATTTATGCTCGATGTAATGCGCGAGACGGGGATCAACGTGGTGGCCTGTACCGGTTATTACCAGGACGCGTTTTTCCCGGAACATGTGGCGACCCGCAGCGTGCAGGAACTGGCGCAGGAGATGGTCGATGAAATTGAGCAGGGTATCGATGGCACGGAACTGAAAGCCGGGATCATCGCGGAGATCGGCTCCAGCGAAGGGAAGATTACGCCGCTGGAAGAGAAGGTGTTTATTGCCGCCGCGCTGGCACATAACCAGACCGGACGCCCGATCTCCACGCATACGTCATTTAGCACGATGGGGCTGGAACAACTGGCTCTGCTGCAAGCCCACGGAGTTGATCTTTCGCGCGTCACCGTTGGTCACTGCGATCTGAAAGACAACCTCGACAACATTTTGAAGATGATCGAACTCGGCGCGTATGTGCAGTTCGACACCATCGGCAAGAACAGTTACTACCCGGACGAAAAGCGCATTGCGATGCTTCATGCACTACGCGACCGTGGATTACTGAACCGCGTCATGCTGTCGATGGATATTACGCGTCGCTCCCATTTAAAAGCCAACGGTGGTTATGGCTATGACTATTTATTTACCACCTTTATTCCACAACTGCGCCAGTCAGGATTCAGCCAGGCCGATGTGGATGTGATGTTACGTGAAAATCCCTCTCAATTTTTCCAATAAGGACAGACTCATGAAAAAGATTGGCGTTGCAGGCTTACAGCGTGAGCAGATTAAAAAAACCATTGAAACGACGGCTCCAGGCTGTTTTGAAGTTTTCATTCACAACGACATGGAAGCAGCGATGAAAGTGAAATCCGGGCAACTGGATTACTACATTGGCGCGTGTAATACCGGAGCAGGTGCGGCATTGTCGATTGCCATCGCGGTGATTGGATATAACAAAAGTTGCACCATTGCCAAGCCGGGTATCAAAGCGAAAGACGAGCATATCGCTAAAATGATCGCCGAAGGAAAGGTGGCGTTTGGCCTTTCCGTTGAGCACGTCGAACATGCGATTCCGATGCTGATTAACCATCTGAAATAAAAGGCACGACTATGGATCTGTATATCCAGATTATCCTGGTGGCGTGCCTGACCGGTATGACATCGCTTCTGGCGCATCGCTCGGCGGCTGTTTTTCATGACGGTATCCGCCCGATCCTGCCGCAACTGATTGAAGGCTATATGAACCGTCGCGAGGCGGGGAGTATCGCTTTCGGTCTGAGCATCGGTTTTGTGGCCTCGGTGGGGATCTCTTTTACCCTGAAAACCGGCCTGCTCAATGCATGGCTGCTTTTTCTTCCTACCGATATTCTCGGCGTACTGGCGATAAACAGCCTGATGGCGTTTGGTCTTGGCGCGATCTGGGGGGTACTGATCCTCACCTGCCTGTTGCCGGTAAACCAGTTGCTGACCGCACTGCCGGTGGATGTATTAGGTAGCCTTGGGGAATTAAGTTCGCCGGTAGTTTCTGCTTTTGCACTTTTCCCGCTGGTGGCGATTTTCTACCAGTTTGGCTGGAAGCAAAGCCTGATCGCCGCTGCCGTCGTGTTGATGACCCGTGTGGTGGTGGTGCGCTATTTCCCGCATCTTAACCCGGAATCCATCGAAATCTTTATTGGCATGGTAATGCTGCTGGGGATCGCCATTACTCATGACCTGCGTCATCGTGATGAAAATGATATCGATGCCAGCGGGCTTTCGGTGTTTGAAGAGCGCACGTCGCGGATTATCAAAAATTTACCGTATATCGCCATTGTCGGGGCGCTGATCGCCGCCGTTGCCAGTATGAAGATTTTTGCCGGTAGCGAAGTGTCGATCTTCACTCTGGAGAAAGCGTACTCCGCAGGCGTAACGCCGGAACAATCACAAACGCTGATCAACCAGGCGGCACTGGCAGAATTTATGCGCGGGCTGGGTTTTGTACCGTTGATTGCCACCACCGCGTTAGCTACGGGTGTGTATGCAGTTGCGGGCTTTACCTTTGTTTATGCGGTGGGCTATCTCTCGCCGAATCCGATGATTGCGGCGGTATTAGGCGCCGTAGTTATTTCGGCGGAAGTCCTGTTACTTCGTTCGATCGGCAAATGGCTGGGGCGCTATCCGTCAGTGCGTAATGCGTCGGATAACATCCGTAACGCCATGAATATGCTGATGGAAGTGGCGCTGCTGGTCGGTTCTATTTTCGCGGCAATTAAGATGGCGGGTTATACCGGATTCTCTATTGCGGTTGCCATTTACTTCCTCAACGAATCTCTCGGTCGTCCGGTACAAAAAATGGCGGCGCCGGTCGTGGCAGTAATGATCACCGGCATCCTGCTGAATGTTCTTTACTGGCTTGGCCTGTTTGTTCCGGCTTAAGGAATGCACCTATGAAGACGTTTCCTCTGAAAAGTCTGACCCTTGCTGAAGCGCAGCAGAAGCAGTTTGCGCTGGTGGATAGCATTTGTCGCCATTTTCCTGGTAGCGAATTTCTTACCTGCGGTGATTTGGGATTAACGCCGGGGCTGAATCAGCCTCGCATTACCCAGCGTGTGGAGCAGGTGCTGGCAGATGCGTTTCATGCGCCAGCGGCGGTGCTGGTGCAAGGCGCTGGCACAGGAGCGATTCGTGCCGGGCTGGCGGCTTTGCTGAAACCAGGGCAGCGTCTTCTGGTGCATGACGCGCCCGTTTATCCGACGACGCGCGTCATCATTGAGCAGATGGGGCTGACGCTTATTACTGCTGATTTCAATGACCTGTCGGCGCTTAAGCAGGTCGTAGACGAGCAACAACCTGATGCGGCGCTGGTGCAGCATACGCGGCAGCAGCCGCAGGATCGCTACATTCTGGCAGATGTGCTGGCAACGTTGCGCTCTGCTGGCGTTCCTGCGTTAACCGATGATAACTATGCGGTAATGAAGGTGGCGCGAATCGGCTGCGAATGCGGGGCGAATGTCTCGACATTTTCCTGCTTCAAGCTGTTTGGGCCAGAGGGTGTTGGTGCGGTGGTAGGCGATGCCGACGTTATCAACCGTATTCGCGCCACGCTTTACTCCGGCGGCAGCCAGATTCAGGGCGCTCAGGCGCTGGAAGTCTTGCGTGGGCTGGTTTTCGCGCCGGTGATGCATGCGGTGCAGGCGGGGGTATCTGAACGGTTGCTGGCTTTACTTAACGGTGGCGCAGTGGCGGAAGTGAAAAGCGCGGTGATTGCCAATGCACAGTCGAAAGTGTTGATTGTGGAATTTCATCAGCCGATTGCCGCCAGGGTACTGGCAGAAGCGCAGAAACGCGGCGCGTTGCCGTATCCGGTGGGTGCGGAGTCGAAATATGAGATCCCGCCGCTCTTTTATCGCCTTTCCGGAACGTTTCGCCAGGCGAATCCGCAATTAGAACATTGTGCGATTCGCATTAATCCGAATCGTAGCGGTGAAGAGACGGTGCTGCGGATTTTGCGTGAGAGTATTGCCAGCGTTTAATGTTGTGAACGATATTTTCAAAGGCAAGGTAAAAACAAATACGCCCTCTGATGAAAACAGAGGGCGTCAGACAATTAAACCGGTATTAACCGATTTATGTTAAGAGATTACTGTGCAGTCGGACCGCAGCCACCAATGATTTTAGAAATAGAAATTGCCGGGTGCAGCAGGTAATCGTAAGAGCAGTTCTTGTCACGGTTTTCAATATGACCAGTACATGCAGTTAATGTAGCCAGTACTGCACCTACCAGTGTTACTTTAATAAATTTATTCATTTTCATTCCCTATGTAAAATATATCGAGTAATATTCATTATCTATGTGAATATAAGCAAGCTGCTCGTCAGAAACAATACAGGAATATCTATTACACGTCAGTGTGTGGACTATTAATATTTCGATTATATTTGTAAGCCACTGTAACTGTGGGTGGTTGTTAAAAAACAAATTGGTTAAAAAGTTGTTTTATGTCTGCTGAAGATAAAAATTAATATGATGATTATTGTGAATAAAAAAGGTCGGAAATATCCGACCTTGATTAAAATTTTATTTAATTAATGGTTTGAGAACCAGTTTAATTTGTCGCGCAGGCCAACGACCCGGCCAATAATAATCAAAGACGGACTGTTCATTTGCTGCGCCAGCTCGCCCAACTGCGCAAGCGTACCGTCAATCACGCGTTGCGTTACTGCCGTGCCGTTTTCGACAATCGCCACTGGCATTTCGCCTGGCATTCCGTGTTCAATCAATTTTTGCTGAATAGTCGCAGCCTGATTCAGCCCCATATAGAACACCAGCGTCTGTTTTTCTGCTGCCAGGTTTTCCCAGTCCAGCTCACCACCGGTTTTTAAGTGTCCGGTAATTAAGCGTACGCTCTGAGCATAATCGCGATGCGTAAGTGGAATACCCGAATAGGCAGAGCAACCGGAAGCTGCGGTAATACCCGGAACCACCGAGAACGGAATGCCCGCGTTGCACAGTGTTTCCAGCTCTTCGCCACCACGTCCGAAAATAAACGGATCGCCGCCTTTCAGACGCACCACGCGTTTGCCTTTTTGCGCTTCCCGCAACAGGATCTGGTTAATCTCTTCTTGCGGTACGCAGTGGTATCCCGCGCGTTTGCCGACAAAAACGCGATCAGCATCGCGGCGTACCAGATTCATAATATCGTCAGAAACCAGACGGTCGTAGACCACCACATCAGCCTGCTGAATTTGTTGCAGACCTTTCAGCGTCAGTAGCCCGGCATCGCCAGGGCCGGCGCCAACCAGCACCACTTCACCGCGATGGTCGAGCGGCTCGTTGATTAACTGTTCGGTCGTTTCAGTAATGGCTTTCTGATCGTTATTCGCCAGCGACTGCGCCAGGCGGTCGTTAACGAACAATTTTTCCCAGAAACGGCGACGCTCGCCCATCGTGGCGAACTTTTGTTTCACCCGACCGCGTAACTGCCCGGCATATTTCGCTACCTGGCCCAGATGCAACGGCAGCAGTGATTCGAGTTTTTCACGCAGCAGGCGCGCCAGAACCGGAGATGTGCCGCCAGAGGAGACCGCTACCATTAGCGGTGAGCGGTCAATAATCGACGGCATAATGAAGCTGGCGGCTTTTGGCGCATCGACCACGTTACAGAAGATGCGGCGAGATTCAGCGGCTTCGCTGACGCGCTGGTTAAGCGCGTCATCATCCGTCGCGGCAATCGCCAGCCAGCAGGTGTCGAGAAGGCTTTCATCAAATGGCCCTTCGACGAGGGTTAACATGCCTGCATCTGCCCATGCGGTGAACTGTGGAATAAACGCTAATGCATTCACCGTTAAGCGAGCGCCCGCGTCTAACAGCAACCTTGCTTTGCGTTCCGCAACATCACCACCGCCGACAATCAGACAGTCGCGATCGCGTAATTGGCAAAATATAGGCAAATGATCCACGTAAAAACCCCTTACTGATTAACCTGCAGCCGTTTCAGTTTGATTAAATTTGTCCGCAACCGGACGATTCGCTTTCGGCGTAGCATACCAATAACCCAATCCCATGAATACGGCGCCCGATAAAGTATTACCCAGCGTCACCCACAGCAGGTTATGACCAATACCCGCCAGCGTGTAGGCTTCGCTGTGGTTGCCGAACCAGGAGAGCGCGAACAGCGTCATGTTAGCGATGGAGTGCTCATAGCCGGACGCGATAAATGCCAGCAGACACCACCAGATAGCGATAAATTTCGCCGCACCTTCAGTGCGCAGCGCCATCCAGATTGCAAGGCAAACCAGCCAGTTACACAATGCGCCTTTGAAGAACAGTACCATTGCCGGTGCAGTGGTTTTAGCCAGCGCGACGGAGTGAACGATGCTGGTATCTACCGGCAGCAGGCTACCGCCGCCCCAGCTATAAAGCATGGCAACAAAGACGGAACCGACCAGGTTACCCAGCCAGGTTTGCGGCAGGATTGCCCACATTTGCCCGTGGCTGATGGTGCCCGCTTTCACCCCAAAGGTGAGGAACATGGTGTGTCCGGTGAACAGTTCAGAACCGGCGATAATGACCAGCGTTAAGGCGATACCAAAGGTCGCGCCCATCACCAGAGGACGAACAGATGGATCGAGCAAGTTACCGAGCGTGAAAATCAGGATGATCCCAAGACCCACATACGCGCCTGCCATTGCAGAGCTGACCCAGAAGCCGAGCGGGTTATTTGCTGACAGGCGTGCAATGCGCGCAGCGTTAGCCGCACACTTATTAATAGTGTCTGTAAACATTTGATTATCCTTTAAAAAATAAAAACAAAAAATAAAACAAAAAGTTTAAAAAATGCCCTGCAATATACCGAAGGTCATTACAGGACAATGCAAAAAGGGGAGGCATTGCGCCCCCCGTTAAAACATTAACCGCGCAGTTGTACCACGCCGTCTTTCACTCGTGCTTCGTAATGTTTGACGGAAAACTGTTCGTCTTCCATGCACAAGCCATCACTTAAGCGAAAACGCTGTTTTTTCAGCGGGCTGGCGACCCACAGCTCGCCCTGGTGTTCCGCAATCAGCCCGCGTGACAGCACGCTGGACTCGAAGAACGGGTCGATGTTGCTGATCGCAAACACCTGGTCGCTGTGATACGGGCGGAAAATTGCTACCTGCTCGTCACCTAACAGCGCGCAGACGCCGGTTTCAGGCAGGATGTCATCGATTTTGCAGATGTCTTTCCACTGGCTCATGCGTTGTCCTCCACCAGAGTTACCGGGATACGTTCATACGGCGTTGCCGGACGGTGCTGTTCGCGCTCTGGCACCATCTGTACGTTCGGGTCACGCTTGTCGCTGTTGATGAAGTGTTTGAAGCGAGTCTGCGCAGACGGCGTATTGACCGTTTCAGTCCACTCACACACTACCGCTTCACGCAGGCGCGCCATCTCTTCTTCCAGATGTGCGTTCAGCCCCAGCTTGTCGTCAATGATCACCGCTTTCAGGTAATCAATGCCGCCTTCGAGGTTTTCTAACCACGGCGCGGTACGCGTCAGTTTGTCGGCGGTGCGGATGTAGAACATCATGAAACGGTCGAGATATTTGATCAGCGTTTCGCGATCGATATCCGCCGCCAGCAGATCCGCATGACGTGGTTTCATGCCGCCGTTACCGCAGACGTACAGGTTCCAGCCTTTTTCGGTGGCGATGATACCCACGTCTTTACCCTGAGCTTCTGAACATTCACGGGTACAGCCAGAGACACCGAACTTCATTTTGTGCGGAGTACGGATGCCTTTGTAGCGGTTTTCCAGTTCCACGCCGAGACCCACGCTGTCGCCAACGCCGTAGCGGCACCAGGTGCTACCCACACAGGTTTTCGCCATACGCAGTGCTTTCGCATAGGCATGACCGGTTTCGAAACCAGCTTCAATAAGCTGACGCCAGATCTCCGGCAGATCGTCTTTCTGTGCGCCAAACATTGCCAGACGCTGGGAGCCGGTGATTTTGGTGTAGAGATTAAATTCACGCGCGATACGACCCACTGCCATCAGTCCTTCCGGGGTGATTTCACCGCCCGGAGAACGCGGGATCACCGAGTAGGTGCCGTCTTTCTGGATGTTAGCGAGGAAGTTGTCGTTAGAATCCTGCAGCGGAGTATGTTCCGGCTTCAGAATGTATTCGTTCCAGCAGGAGGCCAGCAGCGAGCCGACGGTCGGTTTACAAACTTCACAACCGTAGCCTTTGCCGTGTTTCGCCAGCAGTTCTTCGAAGGTTTTAATGCCTTCAACGCGGATCAAATGGAACAGTTCCTGACGCGAATAAGCAAAGTGTTCGCACAGGTTGTTGTTAACTTCGATACCCTGTTTCGCCAGTTCCGCATTCAGTACCTGAGTTACCAGTGGGATACAGCCGCCGCAGCCAGTACCGGCCTTGGTTTCGGCTTTCAGCGCCGCAACGGTGTGGCAGCCTTTGTTGATAGCAGCAATCAGGTCGCCTTTGGTGACGTCGAAGCAGGAGCAGATTTGTGCGCTGTCCGGCAGTTTATCTACACCGATAGATGGCTTACCGCTACCGGAGTGCGCTGGCAGGATCAGGGAATCCGGGTTTTCTGGCAGTTCGATAGCGTTCAGCACCAGTTGCAGCAGGTTGCCGTAGTCGCTGGTATCGCCCACCAGTACCGCACCGAGCAGGGTTTTGTTGTCTTCGCTGACAACCAGGCGTTTGTAGATCTCTTTGCTTTCGTCGAGGTAAACATAGCTACGCGCGCCTGGTGTACGACCATGCGCATCGCCAATACCGCCAACGTCCACGCCCAGCAGTTTCAGCTTGGCGCTAAGGTCAGCACCTTCAAAAGCGTTTTCGCTACCGAGAATGTGGTCAACGGCGACCTGCGCCATTTTGTAGCCTGGTGCTACCAGACCAAATACACGGTTGTTCCAGCTTGCGCATTCACCGATAGCGTAGATATCCGGATCGGAAGTCTGGCAGGAATCATTGATTACGATACCCCCACGCGGAGCAACGTCCAGACCACACTGAGTTGCCAGTTTATCGCGCGGACGGATACCGGTAGAGAAGACGATAAAGTCAACTTCCAGCTCGCTACCGTCGGCAAAACGCATGGTTTTACGCGCTTCGACACCTTCCTGCACAATCTCAAGGGTGTTTTTGCTGGTGTGAACGCGCACGCCCATACTTTCGATTTTGCGACGCAGCTGCTCGCCGCCCATCTGATCAAGCTGTTCCGCCATCAGCATCGGGGCAAATTCGATAACGTGGGTTTCGATGCCTAAGTTTTTCAGTGCGCCAGCGGCTTCCAGACCTAACAGGCCTCCGCCAACAACGGCACCGCGCTTGCTGCGACGGGCGCAGGATTCAATCGCGTTGAGGTCTTCAATGGTGCGATAAACAAAGCAGTCCTGAGTATCAGAACCTTTGATCGGCGGGATCCACGGGTAGGAACCGGTCGCCATGATCAGCTTGTCATAATAAACGGTACGCCCGGCGCTGGAGTGGATCACCTTTTCCTGACGGTTGATGGTGATAGCGCGTTCGCCGACCAGAACTTTGATGCCGTGTTTCTCGTAAAAGCCTTCGCGCACCAGCGACAGCTCTTCGGCGGTGTGGTGAGAGAAGTAAGACGAGAGGTGTACGCGGTCATAAGCGATGCGCGGTTCTTCACAGAAAACGGTAATATCAAAGTTGGCCGCATCAGATTTATCAAGAAGATCTTCGATAAAGCGATGGCCGACCATACCGTTACCGATAATTGCGAGTCTGACTTTGCTCATTTTTGCCTCGATTTCTTTTCTATTACCGCCTACCTTAACGATTCAGCAACCCCACTTATTGATGCAAATCAAATTCACCTTTATATACTCCTTAAGAGGTATATTGCTGATTTGTATAAATATTCTTAAGTTACGGAATTGTCTGACATTTCATGTTTGTGCAAAAAATAGACAAAATAAAAGCATTTATAGAGATGAAGGCACGTTGCGGGAGATGAGAGGAAAAAGCCGGACGACAAAAGTGCCGCCCGGCATTGGCAATTAATGAGAGGTCAGGGTGTTGTGCTGACGGTGACGGCTGACAAAACCTAACAGGAAGCACATCACGAATACCACAGCGTACAGACCGTTTGCAGTGAGCAGTGCCGCCTGTGGACCGCTATGCTCTACGATCGGACCGGTAACCACAAAGGTCAGCATGGTGCCGATGGTTCCACAGGTGAGTACGAAGTTAACCAGTTTTGGCGACGGCACTTTTGTCTGCTGGGAACCCAGGGTGATGATGGTGGTATAGATTGCGCTGGAGAAGAAGCCCAGAGCAAGAATAGACCACGCCATATGCGCTGGTGTTCCGGTGTTAAAGACATACATCAGAATCGCAGCCAGGCCTGCCAGCACGGTCAGAATACGTTGCAGGTCAAAGAAACGCAGAATAAAGCTGAACGCCCACATGCCGACCATGTACGACATCCAGAAGTTGCTCACCAGCGTACCCGCGTCGTTCAGGCTCATGCCCAGACCTTTGGCGTACTCTGGCACCCAGGAGATAAAACCTAACTGACCGAGGATGTAGCACAGAGCAGCAATCGAGAGAAACAGCACGCCGATCCCCCACTTTTCTTTCGCTACCGGGGCGTCAGCTTTTGGCGCATGTTTGCCCAGCGCCGGGAACTCACAGCCGAAGGTCAGAATAAAAATAGCGACGTACACCAGCCCGATGCAGGCATAAACCCAGTACCACTCAATGCTGCGCGCCAGCAGAAATGCGGCGATCATCGGGAAAATCATCCCTGCCATACTGAAGAAGGAGTCGGTAAACAGCAGACGGGAACCGCGCTGGCGCCCTTCATACATTTGCGTTACCAGGAATGTACCAATCGACATGGTGATGCCGCTGACCACCCCGAGGATGAACATCGCCGCCGAGAACAGCGCCAGGCTGTGGCTGAACATCAAACCGGCAACCGCCAGCACCATCAGGAGAAAGCCAAAACGTAACTGCGTTTTCAGCGGGACAATTTCCATCAGCCAGGCGTTGAGGAAGATAGAGATTAAAATGCCGGCATTGAGGAAGGTGAAGGTGTTACTCATACTGGAAACAGGCAGATTGAAATAATCGGCGATATTTCCCATCACCATCCCGGTGACAATAACCAACGCACCGGTCAGTGCGTAGGAAAGAAAGCTAATCCATGTGAGCTTGATGCGATTGCTGTTAGTCATGATTGGCCTGCGTTAAAAGATAAAATGGCATAGTGGATATGCCGCGAGCGGGCGATTTTAGGTGATTTTGTGATCTGATTAAATATTTAATTGCAAACGGTTGCTAATTTGCAAACTTTAAAGTGATTCTGATCACGGAATAAAAGTGATCATCAGGTTACATATATTTCAAGTACGTAAAATTAGGTAAAGGAATGGCCTTGTCATTGAAGGCTATTTAGAATCTCTCCACTTGCTTTTTTTCTGCTCTGTTAAGGAAATCTCATGTTCAAATCGACCCTGGCAGCTTTCGTAGCTGTTTTCGCTCTTTCTGCTCTCTCACCCGTAGCAATGGCAGCGAAAGGGGATCCGCACGTATTGTTAACAACCTCTGCTGGTAATATCGAACTGGAACTGGATAGCCAGAAAGCACCGGTATCAGTGCAAAACTTTGTCGATTATGTGAACAGCGGTTTTTATAACAACACCACCTTTCACCGCGTTATCCCTGGCTTTATGATTCAGGGCGGTGGATTTACCGAGCAGATGCAGCAGAAAAAACCAAATCCGCCAATCAAAAATGAAGCTGATAACGGTCTGCGCAATACGCGCGGCACTATTGCTATGGCGCGTACTGCGGACAAAGATAGCGCAACCAGTCAGTTCTTTATCAACGTAGCCGACAATGCCTTCCTCGACCACGGTCAGCGTGATTTCGGCTACGCCGTCTTTGGTAAAGTGGTGAAAGGTATGGACGTTGCCGATAAGATTTCCCAGGTGCCGACTCATGACGTTGGTCCATACCAGAATGTGCCGTCAAAGCCAGTAGTTATCCTTTCTGCTAAAGTCCTGCCGTAACGATTTCTCGCGCGGGCAATCTTGCCCGCGCATCTGCTCTTCCGGCGTAACCCGGATTTGCCGCTTATACTTGTGGCAAACGGACACGTTCAGGGAGGCATTAAGTGAAGAAACTCACCGATAAGCAAAAGTCCCGCCTCTGGGAGCTTCAGCGTAATCGTAATTTTCAGGCCAGCCGTCGTCTCGAAGGTGTTGAGATCCCTTTGGTGACACTGACTGCCGCTGAGGCTTTGGTGCGCCTTG
This sequence comes from Escherichia sp. 93.0816, assembly GCF_013368855.2. Lineage (NCBI taxonomy): Bacteria > Pseudomonadati > Pseudomonadota > Gammaproteobacteria > Enterobacterales > Enterobacteriaceae > Escherichia > Escherichia sp. 93.0816. Next base: position 177,949 of record NZ_JABWNC020000007.1, read on the forward strand.
AAGAGCTAAGGAGGCACTATGAGCGATAAATTCGGCGAAGGGCGCGACCCGTATCTCTATCCTGGCCTCGATATCATGCGTAATCGGCTGGATATCCGCCAACAGCAGCGGCTGGAGCAGGCGGCTTACGAAATGACGGCGCTGCGTGCCGCGACCATTGAGCTTGGTCCATTGGTGCGTGGTTTACCGCATTTGCGTGCTATTCATCGCCAGCTGTATCAGGATATTTTCGACTGGGCGGGGCAACTGCGTGAAGTCGATATTTATCAGGGGGATACACCGTTCTGCCACTTTGCCTATATTGAAAAAGAGGGCAATGCCCTGATGCAGGATCTGGAGGAAGAAGGTTATCTGGTCGGTCTTGAGAAAGCGAAGTTCGTCGAGCGGCTGGCGCATTACTATTGTGAAATCAATGTCCTGCATCCATTCCGTGCAGGAAGTGGCTTGGCACAGCGGATCTTCTTCGAGCAACTGGCGATTCATGCAGGCTATCAACTGAGCTGGCAGGGTATCGAAAAAGAGACCTGGAATCAGGCAAATCAGAGCGGGGCTATGGGCGATCTCTCTGCGCTGCAGACGATATTTAGCAAAGTGGTAAGCGAAGCCGGGGAATCTGAGTAAAATAGCGCGGTTCTTTCGTACCGGAGCCGCCATGATCCTGCTTATTGATAACTACGATTCTTTCACCTGGAACCTCTACCAGTACTTTTGTGAACTGGGGGCGGATGTGCTGGTTAAGCGCAACGATGCGTTGACGCTGGCGGATATCGACGTCCTTAAACCGCAGAAAATTGTCATCTCGCCAGGCCCCTGTACGCCCGATGAAGCCGGGATCTCCCTTGAGGCTATTCGTCACTACGCCGGGCGCTTGCCGATTCTTGGCGTCTGCCTCGGTCATCAGGCAATGGCGCAGGCTTTCGGTGGCAAAGTTGTGCGCGCCGCAAAGGTTATGCACGGTAAAACTTCACCGATTACGCATAACAACCTGGGGGTATTTCGGGGGCTGGCAAATCCACTCACCGTGACACGCTACCATTCACTGGTGGTGGAACCTGGCTCATTACCAGCGTGTTTTGAAGTGACTGCCTGGAGCGAAACTCGCGAGATTATGGGGATTCGCCATCGCCAGTGGGAGCTTGAAGGCGTGCAGTTCCACCCGGAAAGTATTCTCAGCGAACAAGGACATCAACTGCTGGCTAATTTCCTGCATCGCTGATTTCTGATTGCCATTCAGTGATTTTTTATGCATATTTTGTGATTATAATTTCACATTGGTTTATGCGTAACAGGGTGATCATGAGATGGCAATTGAACAAACAGCAATTACACGCGCGACTTTCGATGAAGTGATCCTGCCGATTTATGCTCCGGCAGAGTTTATTCCGGTAAAAGGTCAGGGCAGCCGAATCTGGGATCAGCAAGGCAAGGAGTATGTCGATTTCGCGGGTGGTATTGCAGTTACGGCGTTGGGACATTGCCATCCTGCGCTGGTGAATGCGTTAAAAACCCAGGGCGAAACTCTGTGGCATATCAGTAACGTTTTCACCAATGAACCGGCGCTGCGTCTTGGGCGTAAACTGATTGAGGCAACGTTTGCCGAACGCGTGGTGTTTATGAACTCCGGCACGGAAGCTAACGAAACCGCCTTCAAACTGGCGCGTCATTACGCCTGTGTGCGTCATAGCCCATTCAAAACCAAAATTATTGCCTTCCATAACGCTTTTCATGGTCGCTCGCTGTTTACCGTCTCGGTGGGCGGGCAGCCGAAATATTCCGACGGCTTTGGGCCAAAGCCGGCAGACATCATCCACGTTCCCTTTAACGATCTCCACGCAGTGAAAGCAGTGATGGATGATCACACCTGCGCGGTAGTTGTTGAGCCGATTCAGGGCGAGGGCGGCGTGACGGCAGCGACGCCAGAGTTTTTGCAGGGCCTGCGTGAGCTGTGCGATCAACATCAGTCATTATTGGTGTTTGATGAAGTGCAGTGCGGGATGGGGCGTACCGGCGATCTGTTTGCTTATATGCACTATGGCGTGACACCGGATATTCTGACTTCCGCGAAAGCGTTAGGCGGCGGCTTCCCGATTAGCGCCATGCTGACCACGGCGGAGATTGCTTCTGCGTTTCATCCTGGTTCTCACGGTTCCACCTACGGCGGTAACCCGCTGGCCTGTGCGGTTGCGGGTGCGGCTTTTGATATCATCAATACCTCTGAAGTGCTGGAAGGCATTCGCGCGAAACGTCAGCGTTTTGTTGACCATTTGCAGAAGATCGACCAACAGTACGATGTGTTCAGCGATATTCGCGGTATGGGGCTGTTGATTGGCGCAGAGCTTAAGCCACAGTACAAAGGTCGGGCGCGTGATTTCCTTTATGCGGGCGCAGATGCGGGTGTTATGGTGCTGAACGCCGGGACGGATGTGATGCGTTTTGCGCCGTCGCTGGTGGTGGAAGATGCGGATATCGATGAAGGGATGCAACGTTTCGCCAGTGCGGTGGCGAAGGTAGTTGGGGCGTAATAAGACGTGTCATCGTCGCATCAGGCAAAGCATGTCGGATGCGACGTAAACGCCTTATCCGACCTACGGTTTACTTCTGGCAATGATGATATTACGCCGTCGAATCCCGTAACTTCCGACTCAACCAAATCCCGTGATGTGGTCGCTGCCGCCAGGCCATCGCTGAAATGGTGTGCATTGTATTCAGATGGCCAATAACGCGTTGTAAATGCTGCTCCAGCGTGCCAGACGCGCCTTCGTGTGGCAGCATCTCTGGCGAGTCTATGATATTGGCGTCACCAGAACTACCCGGTTCATCATATTCCAGCCGCTGCTGACAGCGTTGAATAGCGATTTCACAAGACTGCAAATACTCCTGTGCCAGTTCCGGCGGCAATGCCCGGTGCTCCCGCGCCAGCGTGGTCATGGCATTAATATGCTCCACAATAAACTGACTATGCGTTACCCACAGTTTCATATCTGCCAGATAATGGCTGTTAAACGCCGGTTCCTGCATCGCCTGGTTCAATGAGTTATACAAGGTGTTATGCGCCTGATTAACCCGCATTCGTTGCCAGGCTAGTGGCGTAGGTTGCGGATCTTTACTGAGGATCAGACGAATGGCCTCCTGGTAAGTTTCTAAGGCATCATGGGCGTTCTTGCGCAATAAGCCGCTCTGCCACTGCGGCCACAGCCAAACTGTGCCGCCGAAGGCAATCAGACAGCCGATGATAGTATCGATAAGACGAGGGATGATGTACTGCTCACCATTCAGCCATAACAGTTGCAGGGTATATACAGCGGTAATGGTAAAACCGACCGTCGCCCAGCCGTAGTTTTTGCGCAATATCAGGTAACTGGCGAGCGTAGTGAAAAGCATCAGCGTCAGGGTGTAACCCTCAGGGATTTTAAAGTGCAGCGCAACGCCTGCAATAATTAATCCAACCACGGTTCCTACAGAACGATTCACAATCCGCAGGCGAGTAGCGCCATAACCATTTTGCGTCACCAGCAATACCGTCATTAGTATCCAATAGGATTTCGGCAGATGCAGCGCGGTGCCCATCAGACTGGCAATGCTTAACATCACACTCAATCGTCCGGCATTACGCAGTGCTGGCGATTTCAGGGAAAGATAACTTTTCAGCGCCGGAAGTAATGGCATTCGCCGCTGTTTATCGGCCAGTAAGTCACGGGCATAGAGCGGTTTTTGGGTGCGCAGTACGCGGGCGATGCGGCTGAAATGCCAGTAGCAGAATTGCCCCACAGGGTTATCCGGATGTTGGCGGGCGATTTTTTCCAGTGCGCCAATTTGCTTTTCCATCGTAAAACGCGTCGGCAGGCGATGGTAAAGAATATCATCAGCCAGCACGCGCAGGCGAGCGGCGACGGTTTGCGCATTCCAGCGGATAACTTCCTCCGCATGGCTACGTTCGACCAGCTTTTGCACCTCTTCCGGCTGATGCAAACTGACCGAAATGTGTTCCTGTAAATCCAGCGCCTCCTGGAAAATGCGCAGCATCCGCTTGTAATCGGTATTATTTTGCGCGGAAAGCATATGCATTTGCTGATAGCACTGGGTAATTAAATCGACCGCTTTTTGCTGGCGTTCCAGCAGCGGTGGCAACGCTTTTTCAGGATCGGTGTGCTGGGTAAGCAGGCTGTATTTGGCTTCGCAATAATCTGCCAGTTCACGGTACAGCAGGCTAAGGGACTCGCGTAGCGGTTGTTCGCGCCAGAGCCAGAACCAAAACCAGTTAAACAGCCCATACCAGAGTGTACCTAACGCATAGATGAGCAATGGTTCCCAGACGGGCATGTATCCCGCCAGACTTAAGGTAAAAATAGCTGCCAGCAGTGATGCGGGAAGTAATTTTGCGTGTAATGGCCCTAACTCGGCAGTAACGCCAAGTATCAACGTTAACCCCGTCAGCAGAAATGGCAGGGGGATATCTTTTTCCAGCAGTAGTTGTGTTAGCAAGCTGCAGGTGGCAAACAGCGACGCACCAATAATTAAACGTTTGAAAAAACGTTTATGGGGAGTATCAAGCCCCGCAATATTGCAACAGGCGGGGACGAGGGAAAAGAGCAGCCCGAGTCTTAATTCGCCAAGCAATAGACCAACGGCCACGGGCAAACATAGCACCAGCGTTTGTCGTAGTGCATAGTTGATATCGGGATGATAAATCAGTCTGCGCCACATCGGGTTAAACAAAATGGCGCGCTACTCAGTAACGCGCCACTCCGACGGGATTAACGAGTGCCGTAAACGACGATGGTTTTACCGTGTGCGGAGATCAGGTTCTGATCTTCCAGCATCTTCAGAATGCGCCCCACGGTTTCACGAGAACAGCCAACAATCTGACCGATTTCCTGACGGGTAATTTTGATTTGCATACCGTCAGGGTGAGTCATGGCATCCGGTTGTTTTGCCAGGTTCAGCAGAGTCTGTGCAATGCGGCCCGTTACATCGAGGAACGCCAGGTTACCCACTTTCTCTGAAGTGACTTGCAGACGACGCGCCATCTGTGCGGAGAGACGCATCAGAATATCCGGGTTTACCTGAATTAATTGGCGGAATTTTTTGTAGGAAATTTCAGCCACTTCACAGGCGGTTTTCGCACGTACCCATGCGCTACGTTCCTGGCCTTCTTCAAACAGGCCCAGTTCGCCAATGAAATCACCCTGATTCAGATAAGAGAGGATCATTTCTTTACCCTCCTCGTCTTTGATCAGCACTGCCACAGAGCCTTTAACGATGTAGTACAGCGTTTCCGCTTTTTCACCCTGGTGAATAAGCGTGCTCTTGGATGGGTACTTATGAATGTGGCAATGAGACAAGAACCATTCGAGAGTCGGGTCTGTTTGCGGTTTGCCAAGCACCATGCGCGGTTATCCTCTGTTATAAGCTTTCTCCAGAGCCAGAAAACGCCGCTGTCTCTGGATTGCCGAAATGTGCTTCCCGCTACCTGGGAAGGGGCTATCAACTGAACTGCACGGTAATGTGACGTCCTTTACATACATGCAGTACATCAATGTATTACTGTAGCATCCTGACTGTTTTAGCATAGCTTTCGCGTTGTGTCTCCTGGTGTCTCGCTTCAGCATGACCCAGGTCGCCTTCCGTTGCGCGATTTGGTCAGTACGCGTACTCTGTCAGGAAAATTGACGCAATGGAGTTTCGATTATGCAAGCGCGTGTGAAGTGGGTCGAAGGGTTAACCTTTCTGGGCGAGTCCGCCTCTGGTCACCAGATTTTAATGGATGGCAACTCTGGCGATAAAGCGCCAAGTCCGATGGAAATGGTGTTGATGGCGGCAGGTGGCTGTAGCGCAATTGATGTGGTTTCTATCCTGCAAAAAGGGCGTCAGGATGTGGTCGATTGTGAAGTAAAATTGACTTCTGAACGCCGCGAAGAGGCACCACGCCTGTTTACGCACATTAATCTGCATTTTATCGTCACCGGTCGTGACCTGAAAGACGCAGCGGTTGCGCGTGCGGTCGATCTCTCAGCCGAGAAGTATTGCTCAGTCGCGTTGATGCTGGAAAAAGCGGTGAATATTACTCACTCGTATGAAGTGGTTGCCGCGTAATTTAACTATCCCGTTGTGAAGCCGGAGAGTATTTTATCCGGCTTAATAGCAGAGTTACTCGATTTTCTTCCCTTCCATCAGTCGTTGCACCAGCGGCAGCATAATTAACTCCATTGCCAGACCCATTTTGCCGCCCGGCACCACTAATGTATTGATGTGGGAAATGAACGAGCCTTGCAGCATCGCCAGCAGCCAGGGGAAATCGATTCCCTCCAGATTACGAAAATGGATTACCACAAAGCTTTCATCCAGCGATGGGATGCCTTTTGCAGCGAAGGGGTTTGAGGTGTCAACGGTGGGGACGCGCTGGAAGTTAATATGGGTGCGAGAAAACTGCGGTGTGATGTAGTTGATATAGTCTTCCATTGAGCGAACTACCGAGTCCATCACCGCTTCTCGCGAGTGCCCGCGCTCGCCGGTATCGCGAATGAGTTTTTGAATCCACTCCAGGTTAACGATAGGCACTACACCAACCAGTAAATCCACATGCTGCGCGACGTTATGTTGTGGTGTGACCACGCCGCCGTGCAAACCTTCATAAAACAGCACATCGGTGGGTTCTGGCAGCGCCTGCCACGGGGTAAACGTACCAGGCACCTGATTCCACGGTACGGCTTCGTCGTAGGTATGCAGATATTTGCGAGATTTCCCTTTGCCGCTCTGGCCGTATTCAATGAAGGTTTGTTCCAGCAGGCCGAAGTCGTTAGCTTCGGGGCCGAAGTAGCTGATATGCCGCCCGGCGTCGCGCGCCTTGCGGATCGCCATGTCCATTTCCGGGCGGGTGTAGCGGTGAAAACTGTCGCCTTCTACCTCGGCTGAGCGCAGATTTAACTGCGCGAATATTTTACGAAACGCGAGGCTGGTGGTGGTGGTTCCCGCACCGCTGGACCCTGTTACTGCAATGACCGGATGTTTGGCAGACATAGTAACTCCATGACCTGGTTATCATTATTATCTCGTCCGCCGACGGTTGCAGGTTATTCGCGAAACTGACTGCGCGGCATGATATTGACCGTTTCGTGCAGTTCCGACCATACCAGCACCGCTTCTCCGCACTGTAGCTGGCGTTTGACGTCGGCGACTTTCTGTTCAAGTGTACGCTCATGTTCACCATAATCGGTGCCTTCACGTAACACAAAGCTTTCAATTAAATTTTCCAGCGTTTCGGGGGAGAGGTCTTGCCACGGAATCAACATGATTTCGCCTCCAGATACGTTGTTAACCAGTCAGGAATGCGTGACTCCAGCCACATTTGCGGATGAAGTAATGTACCGCCAATAAAGCCAACATGACCGCCATGTTCAGTCAGTTGATACTCCACCTGCGGGGGGAGACTTTCCGGTTTCGGGATCACCTGATGATCCATAAACGGATCGTCTTTGGCGTGAATAATCAGCGTCGGTTTGGCGATCCGGTTCAGCATCGGCATGGCGCTACACTGACGATAATAGTCGATAGCGTCAGCGTAGCCGTGAATTCTGGCGGTGATTAGATCGTCAAATTCGCGGATTCGACGTACCGATTTCAACTGTGCGAGATTAATCGGCAGCGTTCCGGGGTAGGCCGCCAGTTTGCGCGCAGCATTGGCTTTTAACAGGTTCAGTAAGTAACGCTGATAAACGCGGGAAAAGCCCTTTTCCATATGGTAACTACAGGCTTCCAGCATAAACGGCGCAGAGACAATCACCGCCGCATCAATCGGGAGCTCATTGCCCTCTTTTGCCAGCAAACAGGCCAGCATATTACCGCCGAGCGAATAGCCGACGGCAGCCGTTGGCGCGTGACCAAACTCGCGTTGCAGCCAGCGTAAAAACCAACTGGCGTCTTCCGTTTCGCCAGAGTGATAAATGCGGTGCATCCGGTTTGGTTCACCGCTGCATCCGCGAAAATGCATCACTACGCCCAGCCAACCGCGCTTTTGCGCTGCCTCGATCAGACCATGCGCATAAGGGCTATTGAGGCTGCCTTCGAGACCGTGGAAGACCACCAGACGCGGTTTATGCTGCGCCTGTGCGGGATCTTCACTCCACGCGAGATCGACAAAATCACCGTCGGGCAACTCCAGCCGCTGCCAGTGCGGGGTGAATTTCACCTGACGACGAAACAGACGCGGCAGCATGGTTTGGAGATGACAATTGCTGAAACCGCGCATAGGGGTGAATTCAGCACTGCTGCTGAATTCATTGGCATCGGTCGTCGTTATCTGCGCCATCAGTTGCTTTGGCCTTCCAGCAGCATCTGTTCCAGTTGCTCCTGGGCTTCCAGCCACGCCATTTCGCACTCTTCCAGCCCTGATTTGGCGCTGGCTTGTTGTTGCAGGCAGGCGGTCAGTTCTGCTTTACGGCTCTGGTCGTACAGTTCGCTATCGCCGAGTTTCTCTTCCGCCTGCGCCAGCTGTGCGTTCAACTTCTCCATCTCTTTTTCCAGACGGGCGATTTCTTTACGCAGCGGCTGGGTTTGCGCACGCAGCTCCGCTTCCCGACGCTTCTGATCTTTACGTGCCTGGGCGCTGTTAGCGTTCTCTTTGGGTGTTTCGTCGGTCTGGTTTTCCTGCTTTTGTACGTCGCTTAACCACTGTTGATAATCTTCCAGGTCGCCGTCGAACGGTTCGACTTTACGATCGTGAACCAGATAAAGATCGTCAGTAGTGGAACGCAGTAAATGGCGGTCGTGCGAAACGACAACCAGCGCGCCTTCAAACTCGATCAACGCTTCGGTTAGTGCCTGGCGCATGTCGAGGTCAAGGTGGTTAGTCGGTTCGTCGAGTAGCAGCAGATTCGGACGCTGCCAGACGATTAAAGACAGCACCAGGCGCGCTTTTTCCCCACCGGAGAAGCGGCGCGTTTCTTCCGTCACTTTATCGCCCTGGAAACCAAAGCCGCCGAGGTAGTCACGCAGTTTTTGCTCTAGTTCCTGCGGTGCTAAACGTGCCAGATGTTGAATAGGCGATTCGTCGGCGCGCAGGTATTCCAGTTGATGCTGGGCGAAGTAGCCGAGCTTGATCCCTTTCGCCAGGCCAATTTCACCGCTGACTGGCGCAAGTTCACCGGCTAACAGTTTGATTAATGTCGATTTACCCGCGCCGTTTCGGCCTAGCAGACCTATGCGCGAACCTGGCACCAGGTTAAGTTTTATCGAGTCGAGAATAATGCGATCGCCATAGCCCGCACTGACTTTTTCCATCTTCAACAACGGATTAGGCAGGCTTTCCGGTGCGCGGAAGCTAAAACGGAACGGGTTGTCGACGTGCGCGGGGGCAATCAGCTCCATACGCTCCAGCATCTTAATGCGGCTCTGGGCCTGCTTCGCTTTAGTCGCTTTGGCACGGAAACGGTCGATATAACTTTGCAGATGCGCTACGCGCTCCTGCTGGCTTTCATACATCGCCTGTTGCTGCGCCAGACGGGTAGCGCGCTGCACTTCAAATGAGCTGTAGTTGCCGGTGTACTCGAACATGCTTTGTTGTTCGATATGAATAATTTTATCGACGATCGGATCGAGGAAGTCACGGTCGTGGGAGATCAGGATCAGCGTGCCCTGATAGCTCTTCAGCCATTTTTCCAGCCAGATAACCGCATCAAGATCGAGGTGGTTAGTCGGTTCGTCGAGCAGCAGCAAGTCTGAACGGCAAATCAGCGCCTGAGCGAGGTTAAGACGCATACGCCAGCCACCGGAGAAATCACTCACCGGGCGCTCCAGTTGTTCGTTGCTGAAACCGAGGCCGTGCAGCAGGCTGGCGGCGCGGGAACGAATACTCCACGCGTCGATAGCATCCAGCTTGCCATGAATGGTGGCGATGGCGTGCCCGTCGTTACGTTCGTTGGCGTCATGCAACTGTGCTTCCAGTTGGCGATATTCGCGGTCGCCATCAATGACATATTCCAGCGCAGGTTGCGGTAGCGCCGGTGTTTCCTGATTCACCCACGCCAGTTGCCAGTTACCAGGAAAGGTGTAGCTGCCGCCGTCGGCGCTGATTTCATTTTTCAGCAGTGCCAGCAGGGTAGATTTACCGCAGCCGTTTTTACCCACAAGACCCACTTTCTGGCCGGGGTTGATGGTGGCGGTGGCATTATCCAGCAGGACGCGCACGCCGCGACGAATTTGTAACGAGGAAAAAACAATCATAAGGCGCCGTATGTTCAGACTATGTTAACTTATCATTATGATAATGTAATGTATGGGCGAGCTGCCGCACCGGGCGCAATGGTAGCCCAAAACAGCGACTATACACAAAAACCATACCGGGAGGGGGATGATGTCTCAGCCAGCGAAAGTTTTGCTGCTGTATGCCCATCCGGAATCTCAGGACTCGGTGGCAAACCGGGTACTGCTTAAACCGGCCACGCAGCTCAGCAATGTTACCGTGCACGATCTTTACGCGCACTATCCCGACTTTTTTATTGATATCCCCCGTGAGCAGGCATTACTGCGCGAGCACGAGGTGATTGTCTTTCAGCATCCTCTTTATACCTATAGCTGTCCGGCGCTACTGAAAGAGTGGCTGGACCGGGTATTAAGCCGTGGTTTTGCCAGCGGGCCGGGAGGAAACCAACTGGCGGGAAAGTACTGGCGTAGCGTGATTACCACCGGCGAGCCGGAAAGTGCTTACCGTTATGACGCATTGAATCGCTACCCGATGAGCGATGTTCTGCGTCCCTTTGAACTGGCGGCGGGCATGTGCCGGATGCATTGGTTAAGTCCCATCATTATTTACTGGGCGAGACGGCAAAGCGCGCAGGAGCTGGCGAGTCACGCCAGAGCCTACGGTGACTGGCTGGCAAATCCGCTGTCTCCAGGAGGCCGCTGATGGAAGGTTCCGATTTTTTACTCGCAGGAGTGCTGTTTCTCTTCGCGGCGGTGGCTGCGGTGCCGCTGGCATCGCGGCTGGGTATTGGCGCTGTGTTGGGATATTTGCTGGCAGGGATTGCAATTGGCCCGTGGGGGCTGGGGTTTATTAGCGACGTCGATGAGATCCTCCACTTTTCGGAACTCGGCGTGGTGTTCCTGATGTTTATCATCGGCCTTGAGTTGAATCCTTCCAAGCTTTGGCAACTGCGGCGTTCGATTTTTGGCGTAGGCGCGGCACAGGTGCTGCTAAGCGCGGCGTTACTGGCGGGATTATTGATGCTGACGGATTTCGCCTGGCAGGCGGCGGTGGTCGGTGGCATTGGCCTTGCGATGTCCTCAACCGCAATGGCACTGCAACTGATGCGTGAGAAAGGGATGAATCGCAGCGAATCCGGCCAGTTAGGTTTCTCGGTACTGCTGTTTCAGGATCTGGCGGTGATCCCGGCACTGGCGTTAGTGCCGTTGTTGGCGGGGTCGGCAGACGAACATTTCGACTGGATGAAGATCGGCATGAAGGTGCTGGCATTTGTCGGCATGTTGATTGGTGGGCGCTATTTGCTGCGTCCGGTATTCCGCTTTATTGCGGCTTCTGGCGTGCGGGAAGTGTTCACCGCCGCGACGCTGCTGCTGGTGCTGGGTTCTGCGTTGTTTATGGATGCGCTGGGGCTGTCGATGGCGCTCGGTACGTTTATTGCGGGCGTGTTGCTGGCGGAAAGCGAATATCGCCATGAACTGGAAACGGCCATCGATCCGTTTAAGGGCTTGTTGCTCGGGCTATTTTTTATCTCCGTCGGGATGTCGCTTAACCTCGGGGTGCTTTATACCCATCTGCTGTGGGTAGTGATAAGCGTGGTTGTGCTGGTGGCGGTGAAAATTCTCGTGTTGTATCTGCTGGCGCGATTGTATGGCGTGCGTAGCTCAGAGCGGATGCAGTTTGCTGGCGTGTTGAGTCAGGGCGGCGAGTTTGCCTTTGTCCTCTTTTCTACCGCTTCTTCGCAACGCTTATTCCAGGGCGACCAGATGGCGCTGTTGCTGGTGACGGTGACGCTTTCCATGATGACCACGCCGTTGCTGATGAAGCTGGTGGATAAATGGCTATCCCGCCAGTTTAACGGAACGGAAGAAGAAGATGAAAAACCGTGGGTCAACGATGATAAACCGCAGGTCATTGTCGTGGGCTTTGGGCGTTTTGGTCAGGTGATTGGTCGTTTACTGATGGCGAATAAAATGCGCATTACCGTGCTGGAGCGGGATATCAGCGCCGTTAACCTGATGCGCAAATATGGCTACAAAGTTTATTACGGCGACGCCACACAGGTTGACCTGTTGCGCTCCGCAGGTGCAGAGGCCGCAGAGTCTATCGTCATCACCTGTAACGAGCCTGAAGACACCATGAAGCTGGTGGAAATATGCCAGCAGCACTTCCCGCATTTGCATATTCTTGCGCGAGCGCGCGGACGTGTCGAAGCACATGAGTTATTACAAGCAGGGGTGACACAGTTTTCCCGTGAAACATTCTCCAGTGCGTTAGAGCTGGGGCGCAAGACGTTAGTGTCGCTAGGTATGCATCCACATCAGGCGCAGCGGGCACAACTGCATTTTCGTCGCCTGGATATGCGAATGCTGCGGGAACTCATCCCGATGCACGCTGATACCGTACAAATTTCTCGCGCCAGGGAAGCCCGACGCGAACTGGAAGAGATTTTCCAGCGTGAAATGCAACAAGAACGACGCCAAATGGATGGCTGGGATGAATTTGAGTAGAGGGTGAAGATGGCAATCCGAAAACGTTTTATTGCTGGCGCGAAATGCCCGGCCTGTCAGGCGCAAGACTCAATGGCGATGTGGCGCGAAAATAATATTGATATTGTTGAATGTGTTAAGTGTGGGCATCAGATGCGTGAAGCCGATAAAGAAGCCCGCGATCACGTTCGCAAAGATGAGCAAGTGATTGGGATTTTTCATCCGGACTAGCGATATGCGCCGAGTTTTTTTAAGCTAGTGAGTACACGGCAGCAGAATTCCGATACAATCTGCGCCACTATTCTTCCCATGCTCAGGAGATATCATGAAAGTAGCAAAAGACCTGGTGGTCAGCCTGGCCTATCAGGTACGTACAGAAGACGGTGTGTTGGTTGATGAGTCTCCGGTGAGTGCGCCGCTGGACTACCTGCATGGTCACGGTTCCCTGATCTCTGGCCTGGAAACGGCGCTGGAAGGTCATGAAGTTGGCGACAAATTTGATGTAGCTGTTGGCGCGAACGACGCTTACGGTCAGTACGACGAAAACCTGGTGCAGCGCGTTCCTAAAGACGTATTTATGGGCGTTGATGAACTGCAGGTAGGTATGCGTTTCCTGGCTGAAACCGACCAGGGCCCGGTGCCGGTTGAGATCACTGCGGTTGAAGACGATCACGTCGTGGTTGATGGTAACCACATGCTGGCGGGGCAGAACCTGAAATTCAACGTTGAAGTTGTGGCGATTCGCGAAGCGACCGAAGAAGAACTGGCTCATGGTCACGTTCATGGCGCGCACGATCATCACCACGATCACGACCATGACGGTTGCTGCGGTGGTCATGGCCACGATCACGGTCATGAACACGGTGGCGAAGGCTGCTGTGGTGGTAAAGGTAACGGCGGTTGCGGTTGCCACTAATACCGTAAAGGTATCAAAAAAGCGGGACTTACCCGCTTTTTTTTCGCCTTAATAATGCGGCGGTGGCGTTTCTTCAGCCTGCGATGCGATGTTCGACGGCTGGCTGGCTTTTAACTTCTCGGTCAGCAGACGCAGATGATCGCGCAGTTTTGCCATCTCCATTTCATGAGCGGTCACCGTGACGTTCAGTTCTTCAATGGTGATTTCCTGAAAAGCCAGTCGGCTCTCCAGCTCTGCCAGGCGTGCTTCCATTGATAAATCCTGCATGGTTCACCTCTTTGGTCGAATGATCGCTGCGGATTCTACTTAACTTTGCTGCCAGAGACAGCACTCATTTCGCGACATCGAAACTAATTTAAACAAAAAGAGTCTGAAAATAGATGATAATAGGGCGTGTCTGTATGTAGATTTATCCGACAACGCTTTATAGTACCTTTCTGATAATAGTTAACCCTGGGGTGAGATGCCCCGATCCTGGAGATATGGATGAAATCACTGTTTAAAGTAACGCTGCTGGCGACCACAATGGCCGTTGCCCTGCATACACCAATTACTTTTGCTGCCGAAGCGGCGAAACCTGCTACAACTGCTGACAGCAAAGCAGCGTTCAAAAATGACGATCAGAAATCAGCTTACGCACTGGGTGCTTCGCTGGGTCGTTACATGGAAAATTCACTGCAAGAACAAGAAAAGTTGGGCATTAAGCTGGATAAAGATCAGCTGATCGCTGGTGTCCAGGATGCGTTTGCTGATAAGAGCAAACTTTCCGATCAAGAGATCGAACAGACTCTGCAAGCATTTGAAGCTCGCGTGAAGTCTTCTGCTCAGGCGAAGATGGAAAAAGACGCGGCTGACAACGAAGCTAAAGGTAAAGAGTACCGCGAGAAATTTGCCAAAGAGAAAGGTGTGAAAACCTCTTCGACTGGCCTGGTTTATCAGGTAGTAGAAGCCGGTAAAGGCGAAGCACCGAAAGACAGCGATACTGTTGTAGTGAACTACAAGGGTACGCTGATCGACGGTAAAGAGTTCGATAACTCTTACACCCGTGGTGAACCGCTCTCTTTCCGTCTGGACGGCGTGATCCCTGGCTGGACAGAAGGCCTGAAGAACATCAAGAAAGGTGGCAAGATCAAATTGGTTATTCCACCAGAGCTGGCTTACGGTAAAGCGGGCGTTCCGGGGATCCCACCAAACTCTACTCTGGTATTTGACGTAGAGTTGCTGGATGTGAAACCAGCGCCGAAGGCTGATGCGAAGCCAGAAGCCGATGCTAAAGCCGCAGATTCTGCTAAAAAATAAGCATTAAAAACCGCCGCCTGACCAGGCGGCGGTTTTTTTTATTACAGGCCGGATATAATTAGTGCTGGAAAGCGGAACCTTCGCTGTATTAATTTAGTTACCCGCATCATTAATGAGCCTGCCCTGAAAAGTTAACGACAGGCTCCTGAAAAGGAGTGTTTTTTTTCATGTCCAGGTCGCTTTTAACCAACGAAACCAGTGAGTTGGATTTACTGGATCAACGTCCTTTCGACCAGACCGATTTTGATATTCTGAAATCCTACGAAGCGGTGGTGGACGGGTTAGCGATGCTCATTGGCTCCCACTGTGAAATCGTTTTGCACTCTTTGCAGGATTTAAAATGTTCAGCCATTCGTATTGCCAACGGTGAACATACAGGCCGGAAGATTGGTTCGCCGATTACCGATCTGGCGCTGCGTATGCTGCACGATATGACGGGGGCGGATAGCAGCGTTTCTAAATGCTATTTTACTCGCGCCAAAAGCGGTGTATTAATGAAGTCCCTGACTATCGCCATTCGTAACCGCGAACAGCGTGTAATTGGTCTGCTGTGCATCAATATGAATCTTGATGTTCCCTTCTCGCAGATTATGAGTACCTTTGTGCCGCCAGAAACCCCGGACGTCGGTTCAAGCGTCAACTTTGCGTCTTCTGTTGAAGATCTGGTTACCCAAACGCTGGAGTTCACCATTGAAGAAGTGAATGCCGATCGCAATGTTGCCAATAACGCTAAAAATCGCCAGATCGTGCTGAATCTTTACGAGAAAGGGATCTTCGATATTAAAGACGCGATCAACCAGGTTGCTGACCGTCTGAACATCTCCAAACACACTGTCTATCTCTACATCCGCCAGTTCAAGAGCGGCGATTTCCAGGGGCAAGATAAGTAATGCGTTTTGCCATCGTGGTGACCGGGCCAGCATACGGTACGCAACAGGCGAGTAGTGCCTTTCAGTTTGCGCAGGCGCTGATAGCAGAAGGCCATGAGTTAAACAGCGTCTTTTTCTATCGGGAAGGGGTCTATAACGCTAACCAATTGACCTCTCCGGCAAGTGATGAATTTGACCTTGTGCGCGGCTGGCAACAACTGAATACACAACATGGCGTGGCGCTGAATATTTGCGTGGCGGCAGCATTGCGTCGCGGTATCGTCGATGAAACTGAAGCTGGAAGACTCGGTCTGGCATCTGCAAATCTCCAGCCGGGCTTTACCTTAAGTGGCCTTGGCGCTCTGGCTGAAGCCTCGCTGACCTGTGACAGGGTGGTACAGTTCTGATGAAACGAATTGCGTTTGTTTTTTCTACTGCACCTCATGGTACAGCTGCAGGTCGTGAAGGATTAGATGCTTTATTGGCGACTTCTGCATTAACTGACGAGCTCGCCGTCTTCTTTATTGCCGATGGCGTTTTTCAGCTTCTGCCAGGGCAAAAGCCCGATGTGGTGTTGGCGCGTGATTATATCGCAACCTTTAAACTGCTGGGGCTGTATGACATTGAACAGTGCTGGGTTTGTGCGGCTTCACTGCGTGAACGTGGGTTAGATCCGCAGACACCCTTTGTTGTAGAAGTCACTCCGCTCGAAGCAGAAGCATTGCGTCGGGAACTCGGCAACTATGATGTTATTTTGAGATTTTGAGGCGTACATGCTGCATACATTACATCGCTCACCCTGGCTGACGGATTTTCCTGCGCTGCTGCGTCTGCTCAGCGATGGGGATGAACTGCTGTTATTGCAGGATGGCGTCACTGCCGCAGCTGATGGTAACCGCTACCTTGAAAGTTTGCGTAATGCCCCCATTAAGGTCTATGCCCTGAACGAAGACCTCATCGCTCGTGGTTTGGCTGGTCGAATTTCGAACGATATCACTCCCATTGACTATACTGATTTCGTCAGACTTACGGTTAAGCACACCAGCCAGGTCGCCTGGTAACGGTAGGATCGTTGTATATTTCTTGACACCTTTTCGGCATCGCCCTAAAATTCGGCGTCCTCATATTGTGTGAGGACGTTTTATTACGTGTTTACGAAGCAAAAGCTAAAACCAGGAGCTATTTAATGGCAACAGTTAACCAGCTGGTACGCAAACCACGTGCTCGCAAAGTTGCGAAAAGCAACGTGCCTGCGCTGGAAGCATGCCCGCAAAAACGTGGCGTATGTACTCGTGTATATACTACCACTCCAAAAAAACCGAACTCCGCACTGCGTAAAGTATGCCGTGTTCGTCTGACTAACGGTTTCGAAGTGACTTCCTACATCGGTGGTGAAGGTCACAACCTGCAGGAACACTCCGTGATCCTGATCCGTGGCGGTCGTGTTAAAGACCTCCCGGGTGTTCGTTACCACACCGTACGTGGTGCGCTTGACTGCTCCGGCGTTAAAGACCGTAAGCAGGCTCGTTCCAAGTATGGCGTGAAGCGTCCTAAGGCTTAATGGTTCTCCGTTAAGTAAGGCCAAACGTTTTAACTTAAATGTCAAACTAAACTCGTAGAGTTTTGGACAATCCTGAATTAACAACGGAGTATTTCCATGCCACGTCGTCGCGTCATTGGTCAGCGTAAAATTCTGCCGGATCCGAAGTTCGGATCAGAACTGCTGGCTAAATTTGTAAATATCCTGATGGTAGATGGTAAAAAATCTACTGCCGAATCTATCGTATACAGCGCGCTGGAGACCCTGGCTCAGCGTTCTGGTAAATCTGAACTGGAAGCATTCGAAGTAGCTCTCGAAAACGTGCGCCCGACTGTCGAAGTTAAGTCTCGCCGCGTTGGTGGTTCTACTTATCAGGTACCAGTTGAAGTCCGTCCGGTTCGTCGTAATGCTCTGGCAATGCGTTGGATCGTTGAAGCTGCTCGTAAACGCGGTGATAAATCCATGGCTCTGCGCCTGGCGAACGAACTTTCCGATGCTGCAGAAAACAAAGGTACTGCAGTTAAGAAACGTGAAGACGTTCACCGTATGGCCGAAGCCAACAAGGCGTTCGCACACTACCGTTGGTAATCCCTTCGGAGTTTTAGTCACCAGGCGGGCGCTTCCAGTAAGCAGCCCGCTTTGGGCTACTTAAATTGAACGCCTAAAAGATAAACGAGGAAACAAATGGCTCGTACAACACCCATCGCACGCTACCGTAACATCGGTATCAGTGCGCACATCGACGCCGGTAAAACCACTACTACCGAACGTATTCTGTTCTACACCGGTGTAAACCATAAAATCGGTGAAGTTCATGACGGCGCTGCAACCATGGACTGGATGGAGCAGGAGCAGGAACGTGGTATTACTATCACTTCCGCTGCGACTACTGCATTCTGGTCTGGTATGGCTAAGCAGTATGAGCCGCATCGCATCAACATCATCGACACCCCGGGGCACGTTGACTTCACAATCGAAGTAGAACGTTCCATGCGTGTTCTCGATGGTGCGGTAATGGTTTACTGCGCAGTTGGTGGTGTTCAGCCGCAGTCTGAAACCGTATGGCGTCAGGCAAACAAATATAAAGTTCCGCGCATTGCGTTCGTTAACAAAATGGACCGCATGGGTGCGAACTTCCTGAAAGTTGTTAACCAGATCAAAACCCGTCTGGGCGCGAACCCGGTTCCGCTGCAGCTGGCGATTGGTGCTGAAGAACATTTCACCGGTGTTGTTGACCTGGTGAAAATGAAAGCTATCAACTGGAACGACGCTGACCAGGGCGTAACCTTCGAATACGAAGATATCCCGGCAGACATGGTTGAACTGGCTAACGAATGGCACCAGAACCTGATCGAATCCGCAGCTGAAGCTTCTGAAGAGCTGATGGAGAAATACCTGGGTGGTGAAGAACTGACTGAAGCAGAAATCAAAGGTGCTCTGCGTCAGCGCGTTCTGAACAACGAAATCATCCTGGTAACCTGTGGTTCTGCGTTTAAGAACAAAGGTGTTCAGGCGATGCTGGATGCGGTAATTGATTACCTGCCATCCCCGGTTGACGTACCTGCGATCAACGGTATCCTGGACGACGGTAAAGACACTCCGGCTGAGCGTCACGCAAGTGATGACGAGCCGTTCTCTGCACTGGCGTTCAAAATCGCTACCGACCCGTTTGTTGGTAACCTGACCTTCTTCCGTGTTTACTCCGGTGTGGTTAACTCTGGTGATACCGTACTGAACTCCGTGAAAGCTGCACGTGAGCGTTTCGGTCGTATCGTTCAGATGCACGCTAACAAACGTGAAGAGATCAAAGAAGTTCGCGCGGGCGACATCGCTGCTGCAATCGGTCTGAAAGACGTAACCACTGGTGACACCCTGTGTGACCCGGATGCGCCGATCATTCTGGAACGTATGGAATTCCCTGAGCCGGTAATCTCCATCGCAGTTGAACCGAAAACCAAAGCTGACCAGGAAAAAATGGGTCTGGCTCTGGGTCGTCTGGCTAAAGAAGACCCGTCTTTCCGTGTATGGACTGACGAAGAATCTAACCAGACCATTATCGCGGGTATGGGCGAGCTGCACCTCGACATCATCGTTGACCGTATGAAGCGTGAATTCAACGTTGAAGCGAACGTAGGTAAACCGCAGGTTGCTTACCGTGAAACTATCCGTCAGAAAGTTACCGATGTTGAAGGTAAACACGCGAAACAGTCTGGTGGTCGTGGTCAGTATGGTCATGTTGTTATCGACATGTACCCGCTGGAGCCGGGTTCTAACCCGAAAGGCTACGAGTTCATCAACGACATTAAAGGTGGTGTAATCCCTGGCGAATACATCCCGGCCGTTGATAAAGGTATCCAGGAACAGCTGAAAGCAGGCCCGCTGGCAGGCTACCCGGTAGTAGACATGGGTATTCGTCTGCACTTCGGTTCTTACCATGACGTTGACTCCTCTGAACTGGCGTTTAAACTGGCTGCTTCTATCGCCTTTAAAGAAGGCTTTAAGAAAGCGAAACCAGTTCTGCTTGAGCCGATCATGAAGGTTGAAGTAGAAACTCCGGAAGAGAACACCGGTGACGTTATCGGTGACTTGAGCCGTCGTCGTGGTATGCTCAAAGGTCAGGAATCTGAAGTTACTGGCGTTAAGATCCACGCTGAAGTACCGCTGTCTGAAATGTTCGGATATGCAACTCAGCTGCGTTCTCTGACCAAAGGTCGCGCATCATACACTATGGAATTCCTGAAGTATGATGAAGCGCCGAGTAACGTTGCTCAGGCCGTAATTGAAGCCCGTGGTAAATAAGCCTCAGGGTTAATACCAAAGTCCCGTGCTCTCTCCTGAAGGGGAGAGCACTATAGTAAGGAATATAGCCGTGTCTAAAGAAAAATTTGAACGTACAAAACCGCACGTTAACGTTGGTACTATCGGCCACGTTGACCACGGTAAAACTACTCTGACCGCTGCAATCACCACCGTACTGGCTAAAACCTACGGCGGTGCTGCTCGTGCATTCGACCAGATCGATAACGCGCCGGAAGAAAAAGCTCGTGGTATCACCATCA
>NZ_JABWNC020000080.1:0-450 GCF_013368855.2 Escherichia sp. 93.0816
GGCCATCACACATTACCGACGCCATGAGATAGCCGCAGAAGTCCACCAGCGAATCACCTTCACGCTTTATCGCGAGTGCTTCTTCTGATTTCTGCTGCTCATATAAAAGGCGTCTGGCTTCGTCCTGGTCAGCAAACCGTGTAAGCAGATGACGAATCACTACCGCCAGCTCACCTTCTATTTTTTCCGCCAGCATTGAATCGCGTTCGTTCTCCGGTACAACTTCCGAAAAATTGAATATCACCCGACGGCGCGAGATCCCCCCACTGCGGTCACTGAATG
The DNA here is from genome assembly GCF_013368855.2 of Escherichia sp. 93.0816. Classification (NCBI taxonomy): domain Bacteria; kingdom Pseudomonadati; phylum Pseudomonadota; class Gammaproteobacteria; order Enterobacterales; family Enterobacteriaceae; genus Escherichia; species Escherichia sp. 93.0816. The sequence continues at coordinate 283 of NZ_JABWNC020000080.1, forward strand.
ACATAGCGTTATTGTTAACCGCCAGCACTACTGCCGGGATACGCGTTGAATATGGGGCTTTATGTTTTGGGTCGATTGCCACCTTGTCACCGCCTGTAATAGCCTTAATTCCCGCCCCATCACCAGCGTAGCGGGTCATATCCGGCATGATAATCAGCGAAAAGCCAA
>NZ_JABWNC020000081.1:0-450 GCF_013368855.2 Escherichia sp. 93.0816
TTGGCTTTTCGCTGATTATCATGCCGGATATGACCCGCTACGCTGGTGATGGGGCAGGGATTAAGGCTATTACAGGCGGTGACAAGGTGGCAATTGACCCGAAACACAAAGCCCCCTACTCAACGCGTATTCCGGCAGTAGTGCTGGCGGTTAACAATAACGCCATGTCATTCAGTGACCGCAGCGGGGGGATCTCACGTCGTCGGGTGATATTCAATTTTTCGGAAGTTGTACCGGAGAACGAACGTGATCCAATGCTGGCGGAAAAAATAGAAGGTGAGCTGGCGGTAGTGATTCGCCATCTGCTTACACGGTTTGCTAACCAGGACGAAGCCAGACGCCTGTTATATGAGCAGCAGAAATCTGAAGAAGCACTGGCGATAAAGCGAGAGGGGGATTCGCTGGTGGACTTCTGCGGCTATCTCATGGCGTCGGTAATGTGTGATGGCC
>NZ_JABWNC020000082.1:0-441 GCF_013368855.2 Escherichia sp. 93.0816
ACAACATCACCACTAACACGGCAGACATCGCTACTAACACCACCAATATCAGCACCCTGACCGGCGATGTTGCTAACAACACCACCAACATCACTAACCTGACGAATGATGTTGCCGCCAACACCACCAGTATCACCAACCTGGCTGATACAGTGACTAACCTTGGTGCGGATGCACTGGCATGGGATGACGACACAGGCGCATTCACCGCCAAACACGGCACCGATGCCACCAGCAAAATCACCAACGTTACGGCAGGTGAGCTGACGGAGACCAGTACCGACGCGGTTAACGGTTCTCAGTTGAAAACCACTAACGACAATGTGGCGACCAACACCACCAATATCAGCACCCTGACCGGCGATGTTGCTAACAACACCACCAATATCACTAACCTGACGAATGATGTTGCCGCCAACACCACCAGTATCACCAACCTGG
>NZ_JABWNC020000083.1:0-441 GCF_013368855.2 Escherichia sp. 93.0816
ATTACCTCAGCCTTCCAAGCTGATGATGCGGGTTCGATTCCCGCTGCCCGCTCCAAGATGTGCTGATATAGCTCAGTTGGTAGAGCGCACCCTTGGTAAGGGTGAGGTCGGCAGTTCGAATCTGCCTATCAGCACCACTTCTTTTCTCCTCCCTGTTTTTTCCTTCTGTTTATTGCATTCAACAAGTCGGGCATGTTGCCTGGTTGATGTGGTGATATCACCGATTTATCCGTGTCTTAGAGGGACAATCGATGTCTAAAGAAAAGTTTGAACGTACAAAACCGCACGTTAACGTCGGTACTATCGGCCACGTTGACCATGGTAAAACAACGCTGACCGCTGCAATCACTACCGTACTGGCTAAAACCTACGGCGGTGCTGCTCGCGCATTCGACCAGATCGATAACGCGCCGGAAGAAAAAGCTCGTGGTATCACCATCA
>NZ_JABWNC020000084.1:0-431 GCF_013368855.2 Escherichia sp. 93.0816
AAAAGCCGGGGATTTTTTATATCTGCGTTCCGCTAAAAAGTGCAAATGATCAGCTTGTTGCAGCGTTTTGCGAGTCGACTCGGGGAAGAGAAAACTGCATCAGGGAAAGCATTGCGCAGGGTCTGATGCTCATCAACAATCGGGGAGTCAGCAAGGGGCTGAAACGGGAAAGCCCCTCCCGAGGAAGGGGCCTTGTATAAGGAAAGGGTTATGATGAAGTTCGTCATCATACTGATTGTGTTGTTACTCGTAAGTTTCGCAGCTTATTAACAGCCAATCAGAGGGGGGAGGAATCCTCCCTTACCCTTGTTCCTTTACTTTAGGTTGAAAAAAAATCAGCGTCAAGAAGGTTTCTGCATCCCACATCCCTGGCTCCAAAAGCCGGGGATTTTTTATATCTGCGTTCCGCTAAAAAGTGCAAATGATCAGCT
>NZ_JABWNC020000085.1:0-428 GCF_013368855.2 Escherichia sp. 93.0816
GGGCATCCACCGTGTACGCTTAGTCGCTTAACCTCACAACCCGAAGATGTTTCTTTCGATTCATCATCGTGTTGCGAAAATTTGAGAGACTCACGAACAACTTGCGTTGTTCAGTGTTTCAATTTTCAGCTTGATCCAGATTTTTAAAGAGCAAATATCTCAAACATCACTCGTAAGTGAGTTTTGAGATACAGAGGCCGGCGACTTTCACTCACAAACCAGCAAGTGGCGTCCCCTAGGGGATTCGAACCCCTGTTACCGCCGTGAAAGGGCGGTGTCCTGGGCCTCTAGACGAAGGGGACGTATCAGTCTGCTTCGCAAGACGCCTTGCTTTTCACTTTCTATCAGACAATCTGTGTGAGCACTTCAAAGAACGCTTCTTTAAGGTAAGGAGGTGATCCAACCGCAGGTTCCCCTACGGTTACCTT
>NZ_JABWNC020000086.1:0-411 GCF_013368855.2 Escherichia sp. 93.0816
ACCTGCACCCATTTATTATAATCACCCCATGTAATTTTATTTCTGGTTATTTTGAAATCAGACAGTTCAACCCAATGTAATGGTTTATTATCCTGGTCTGGACTAAAAGGCAATTGTTCTCCAACAAGAGGTCCAAAGTCCCCCATCTGGAAACGACCTCCTTTGACAGAAACCATTGAACCAGTCACGGAATCAATTAATTGACTCTCAGTCCTCGCATTATTTTCCCCATTATCACACCCCATCAAAAAAGTTAAAAGAACAGAATAAACCATCATTAGCTTATACTTATTAATGTTTTTCATACAGCCCATCCCCCGGCTATTACTCGAGTACAACTATTCATAAGAAAAGGAGATACTTCATTTAACTTCTGCATTTCGTTACCTTTTATCTCTTGAGTATCAGGCA
>NZ_JABWNC020000087.1:0-410 GCF_013368855.2 Escherichia sp. 93.0816
CGCAGCCATGACCCAGTCACGTAGCGATAGCGGAGTGTATACTGGCTTAACTATGTAGCATCAGTGCAGATGATAAGAAAAGAGCACCATATGCGATGTGAAATACCGCACAGATGCGTAAGGAGAAAATGCCGCATCAGGCGCTCTTCCGCTTCCTCGCTCACTGACTCGCTACGCTCGGTCGTTCGGCTGCGGCGAGCGGTGCCGGCTCACTCAAAGGCGGTAATACGGTTATCCACAGAATCAGGGGATAAGGCCGGAAAGAACATGTGAGCAAAAAGGCAAAGGGCAACGAAAGGCCGCGCCGCTGGCGTTTTTCCATAGGCTCCGCCCCCCTGACGAGCATCACAAAAATCGACGCTCAAGTCAGAGGTGGCGAAACCCGACAGGACTATAAAGATACCAGGCGT